>JAJRYI010000122.1 GCA_024275815.1 Actinomycetes bacterium
GCTCGCTACATCGTCGTCACCGACGTCAACGAGTACCGGCTCCGTCTCTCCCAGACGATGGGCGCAGACCGCGAGATGAACGTCCTCACCGAGTCGCTCGATGAAGTGATGGCCGATCTCGACATGCGCGAAGGGTTCGACGTGGGCCTCGAGATGTCGGGCCAGCCGTCGGCGCTCCACGACATGATCACCCACATGGACAACGGTGGGGATATCGCCCTGCTCGGCATTCCTCCGAAACAGGCACCGATCGACTGGAACGACATCGTGTTCAAAGGCCTGACACTGCAGGGGATCTACGGTCGTCGCATGTTCGAGACCTGGTACAAGATGCTCGCCATGCTTCAGACGGGCCTCGACGTGTCGGGTGTGATCACCCATCACTTCCCGGCAGAGGAGTACGAGGCAGCTTTCGACGTGATGCGTTCGGGCGAGTGCGGCAAGGTCATCCTCGACTGGGCGTAACGTGGCACCCCGTCACGGGGGCGGCGGAGCTGCAGGAGACAGGAACACTGCAGCGAGTGGGGGGATCGTGAGCTCCAGTGAGTAGTCGTAACCGTGAGTCGACACCTCGTCCGTCGTGACCGAACGGTTCACGACGCCACTTCCACCGTACGCCGCGTCGTCGCTGTTGAGTACCTCTCTCCACACGCCGGCTACGGGCACACCCACACGGTAGTTTTCATGCACCACCCGGGTGAAGTTGGCTGCGAAGAGAATGGGCTCGCCGTCACCTGAGAACCTCAAGAACACGTACACGCTGTTTTCGGCGTCATCGCCGACCACCCATCGGAACCCTGCAGGCTCGTTGTCGAGCTCGTAGAGAGCCGGGGTCGATCGCAGGAGCCCGTTGAGGTCGGTGACCCACGCCAGCACACCCCGGTGCTCGTCGTCGGTGAGGAGCGCCCACGCGAGTTCCCCTTCATGGTTCCATTCGTCCTCTACGCCGAACTCGCTTCCCATGAACACGAGCTTCTTACCTGTTTGGGCCCACTGGTAGCCGAACAGCAGCCGGAGGCCGGCGAACTTCTGCCACCGATCTCCCGGTTGCTTCGCCAACAGTGAACCCTTGCCGTGAACCACTTCGTCGTGGCTCAGCGGAAGGGTGAAGTTCTCGCTGAACGCGTACATCATGCGAAAGCTCAGTTCGAAGTGATGATGTGAACGATGGATGGGGTCGCGTCCGATGTAGGTGAGCGTGTCGTTCATCCACCCCATGTCCCACTTCTCACCGAAGCCGAGTCCCCCGACATCGACCGGGGCGGTGACGCTCGGGAACGCCGTGGACTCTTCGGCGAACATCTGGATGCCGGGATGGGCACCGAAAACCGTCCGGTTCAACATCTGGAGGAACGAGATCGCTTCGAGGTTCTCACGGCCCCCGAACTCGTTTCGAACCCACTCCCCCTCCTTGCGCGAGTAGTCGCGATAGAGCATCGACGCTACGGCGTCGACCCGTATCCCGTCGGCGTGATAGATGCCGAGCCAGTACATCGCGCTCGAGAGGAGAAAACTCCCCACCTCGTTGCGACCGTAGTTGAAGATCAAACTGTCCCAGTCCGGGTGGTACCCCTCCCGCGGATCACCATGTTCATAGAGATGTGTGCCGTCGAAAAGTCCGAGCCCGTGTGCATCGGCAGGGAAATGGGACGGTACCCAATCGAGGATGACCCCGACACCGGCCTGATGGAGCTGATCCACGAGGAACATGAGATCCTCCGGATCGCCGTATCTCGAGGTTGGAGCGAAGTACCCGGTGCACTGGTACCCCCACGAGCCGTAGAACGGATGTTCCATGACAGGCAGGATCTCGACGTGGGTGAAACCAACCTCGACGACGTACTCGACGAGCTGGCGTGCAATGGCACGGTACCCGCCGGGTTCGTAGCGCCACGAGCCGAGATGCATCTCGTAGATCGAGATCGGTGCGTCGAGTGCGTTCCTCGCTCCACGCTCACGCATCCAGTCGTCGTCGCCCCACCCGTAGGAGGCATCCCAGATGACCGAACCCGTCCGCGGAGGCTCCTCTGCTTTGAACGCGACGGGATCTGCCTTGTCGAACGGTTCACCACCGTCGGGACCGGTGATCCGGTACTTGTACACGTCGCCGTGCCCCGCTCCCGCGACGAAACCACTCCATACACCGGATGGATCCCCGATGAGGTCAACCGGTACCGACCACCCGGTGAAGTCGCCGATCACGCAGACGCGCGATGCCGCAGGCGCCCACACGCGAAACGTCGTCCCCCCCTGCTCGAGATGCGCTCCGAGCACCTCGTAGAGCGTGGAATGCGTTCCCTCGTTGAACCCCCACCGGTCCTGCGCGTTGAGCGGCCTCGGTTCGGCTTGCATGCGCACAACATAGCCATCACCACCACACCACACGTCCCGATTTCCTCGCAGTCGACCCCATGTGCGAAGATGGTCGTATGAAGCGTCTCGGCATCGATCCAAGTGTTCTGTCGATCGTGCTTGCAGGTGGCATGGGAAA
>JAJRYI010000123.1 GCA_024275815.1 Actinomycetes bacterium
GAGGCCCAGGACGGGACCGTTGCGTTCCAGAGTCCGCTTGCCGGCGTCACGGTGGAAGAGGGCTCGGGTGTGAACCTGGTCGTCTTCCGCTGGCAGGACTCCTCCACCACGACGAGCACGTTGCCGCCGACGACGACAACGACGCTCCCCGATGCAGCCACACGTGAGCGGTACACGGTCGAAGAGCAGGTTGCTGCCCTTTCCAGAGAGCACGCAGTCCTAGGTACAGACATCCTCACCGACTTCGTCGAGCTCCACGAGAAGGACCTCGACCGCGTGGCCGAGGGTGAGTCGAGCGTGTTCCCCGACATGCAGCGCACGGCGATCACCTGGGCCCAGGAGGAACTCGACAAGGGGATCCGGGTCGGGGACCTCAACGAGGTCAAGCAGAAGTACCTCAACGCTGCGACGCGGCCGCCGATCGCGATCGTCGGGATCCCGGAGGAGGACGTCGACAAGACCCACAACGCTCTCGCCAACCTCGTCGCGCGGCGCCTCCTCTCCAATGAGGACGTCGACGAGGCACAGTGGGAGATCGACAAGCAGGCTGCACGGGATGCGGTACCCGAGCAGACGACGAGCTATGCGCTTGGAACCACCATCGTCAAGGAGGGGGAGATCCTTACCTCGGTCCAGGTGGCAGCGATCCAGGAACTCGGCCTCTACTCACCCGAGATCGTGCTCGTGGCACCCGGGTGGGCGCTTGCTGCGTTCGGTGCCATCAGCATTCTGCTCTTTGCCCTCCTGCTCTACCGCATCTCTCCCAAAACCGTTCGGCGCATCCGCGACGTTGTCCTACTCGCCATCATCCTCGGCCTCGCGGTGTTCGCCGCCCGTGTGCCGGGCCTCGTGACGAGTGTCGACAACCACAGCATCGGCTACATCATCCCTGCTGTGGCGATCGGCGTGATGGCTGCCATCCTCTTCAACCCGCGCACGGCGCTGCTCTACACGATCCCGGTCGCTGGGTTCACCGCCATCGCAACCACCGATCTCACCTTCACCGTGTTCGCAGGGATCGCCGCGGCTGTGCCGGTGGCGTTCGTATCGAGCGTCTCAACGCGTTCCCAGCTCCGTTTGTCCGTGATCAGCTCGGCGATCGTTGTAGCGCCTGTGGCACTCGGCCTCGAGTATCTGTTCTGGTACGGGTCCGAGGGGAGCTCCCCTTGGATGGCGGCTCTCTGGGCATTCATCGGGGCCGTGGTCGGTGGGTTCCTTGCACAGGGCATCGTCTCGTTCATGGAGACCGCGTTCGGGATCACGACGACGATGTCGTTGCTCGACCTCCTCGATCGGAATCATCCTGCACTTCAGACGCTCGAGGAGAACGCTCCCGGGACGTTCAACCACTCGATGCTCGTCGGTTCCCTCGCGGGACGTGCCGCACGATCGATCAATGCAGATCCGCTGCTCGCACAGGCGGCTGCGTGGTACCACGACCTCGGCAAGACCGAGAACCCCCAGTACTTCGTCGAGAACCAACTCGGCTACAACCCGCACGATGAGCTGACACCCGAGGCATCGGCCGAGATCATCCGAGGGCACGTCATCGACGGGCTCGAGCTTGCAAAGCAGTTCAGGATCCCCGACGATGTTGCCGACGGGATCCGCATGCATCACGGCACGAGCCTCATGCGGTACTTCTATCACAAGGCGCTCGTCGACGATGAGAACGTCGACCCGGAGCTGTTCCGCCATCACGGCAAGAAGCCGACACGCCGCGAGATGGCCATCGTGATGATCGCCGACGCTACCGAGGCTGCCGCACGCTCCTACGCTCAACAGGAGCAACCCACCGAGGAAGGCCTCTCAAAGCTGGTCGATACGATCGTCGCCGAGAAGCTCGAAGATGGCCAGTTCGACGAGTCGTCGCTGACCTTCGGCGAGCTGACCACGATCAAGCAAGAGATCGTTGCCGGTCTCGCGGCGTACTACCACGCCCGCGTCGAGTACCCGGGTTTCCCGACGGGCGAGCAGGAAGCAGTCACCGTCCCTGATAGCCCGGATGCCGGGGTCGACGATCCGGATGACTCACACGAGGACGCATGACCGTTGCCGTTTCACCGGTAGAGCGAGAGGACATCGACGAATCTGCGATACGTGTCTTTGCCGCTTCCATCCTCACGACAGAGGGCGTCCCCAACGATGCGTCCCTTTCCATCACCTTCGTCTCAGCGGGAGACATCGCCGATCTCAATGAACGTTTCATGGGCAAGGCCGGGCCGACGGACGTCCTGTCGTTCCCGATCGAGGATGCTTCCCCCGACACACCACCCCTGGCTGCAGCCGGTGGCCCACCCCTCGAACTCGGTGACATCTTCGTCTGCCCCGAGATCGTCGAGGCCCACGCCAAGGAGTTCGGTGTCGCCTTCGTCGATGAGCTGTTCCTCATGGTCGCACACGGTGTGTTGCATATCCTTGGCTGGGACCATCAGAGCGAAGCAGATGCACAGGCGATGGAGTCGAGAGAGGCACGACATCTCCAGACGATCGGAAGGACCAGACGATGACCGCTGATATCGCCAGCATGGTCGTCGTTGGGTTCGTTGCTCTGTCCATGGTCTTCGTCGCTGCGTTGTTGCGGGCAGGCGGAGCGAGCCTCGTGCGCACACCGCGGGCCGACGCGCTCCACGACGAAGCCGATGGGGTACGAGGGGCAGACGTCGTGGCGCACATCCTCGAGGACCGTGCGAGCGTCCAGCCTGCCCTCGGGACGACCATCACGTTCCTCATCGTGCTCGCGGTGATCCCCCTCACCTGGGTACTCACCGACACACTCTCGGGTGTGATGCTCGGTATGGGGTTGTTCGCCATGGCCGTTGCCCTCGTGATCCTTGTCGACGTGATCCCGAGATGGATCGGACGGAACCGGCCGGGGGCACTCGCGTACAGGCTCGGTCTACCGCTCAAGTGGGCGGTGGCGTTCGGAGCCGCTGCGGGGGACCTCATCGCCGACGCCGACGACGATCTCGAGTCGGACGCCCCCGACGCGGACGCCGACGAACGTGAGCTGATCTTGTCGGTGCTCGAGTTCACCGACACGATCGTGCGCGAGGTGATGGTGCCACGCACCGACATGATCACGATCTCGGCAGATGCATCGACAGACGACGCGGTCGACATCGTCCTCTCGAGTGGTCGTTCCCGAATCCCGGTCACCGGTGAGACCATCGATCACATCGTCGGGATCCTGTTCGCACGCGACCTCCTCGAGATCTTCGACAAGGAGCAGCCGCCGAGGACCGCCGGTGTGATCGCCCACGACGCGTACTTCGTGCCGGAGACGAAACAGCTGTCCGAGCTCCTCAAGGAGATGCAGGCGAATCAGCAACATCTCGCGATCGTCATCGATGAGTTCGGTGGTACCGCGGGCCTTGTGACCATCGAGGACCTCATCGAGGAGATCGTCGGCGAGATCGTCGACGAGTTCGATGAGGAGGAGCCGATGGTTGTCGAGATGGGAGATGAGTGGATCGTCGATGCACGCCTCGACGTCGACGATCTCACTGATCTCGTCGGTGTCGAGCTGCCGTCGGACGAGTGGGACACGGTCGGTGGTCTAGTCCTGGAGTTGGCAGGCAGGGTGCCTCTCGAGGGTGAACAGTTCGAGCACGACGGGTTGCTCTTTACCGCCGATACGGTTCAGGGCAGGCGGGTATCCAAAGTGAGGGTGGCGAGACTGTGACGCACTTCGAGACGAGGTCAGGGTTCGTATCGGTCGTCGGGCGTCCCAACGTCGGGAAGTCGACGCTGGTCAATGCGATCGTCGGCAAGAAGGTCGCCATCACCTCCTCGCGGCCACAGACAACCCGCAACACGATCCGCGGCGTGCTCACCCTCCCTGAGGAAGGGGTACAGATCGTCCTCGTCGACACCCCCGGTATCCACAAGCCGCGCACGGCGCTCGGGGAGCGGCTCAACACGCTCGTGTACGGTTCGCTCGCCGAGGCGGACGCAGCGCTCTTCCTCATCGACGCGACCCAGGCGATCGGGCCGGGGGATCGCTTGATCGCCGAGCGGCTCCAGCAAGCCAACGTCCCGGTGGTGCTCGTGATCAACAAGGTCGACATCGCCGACAAGGACAAGGTCCTTCTCCAGCTCGCCGAGGCGAGTAGCTGGGAGTTCGACGCGTACGTTCCCGTCTCTGCTCGCAACAACGACGGCACCGACCTCGTGATCGGGGAACTCGTTGCGATGCTCCCACCCGGGCCGTTCTTCTTCCCTCCCGATGCCCACTCAGACCAGCCCGACATCTTCCTTGCGGGTGAGATCATCCGTGAGAAGTACCTTGCACGTCTCCGTGAGGAACTGCCGCACTCCCTTGCCGTCGTCGTCGACGACATGGAGACCGATGACAAGGGGTTGCTGAGGATCTCGGCGACGGCCTACGTCGAGCGGGACTCCCAGAAGGGGATGGCGATCGGCAAGGGTGGCTCGATGATCAAGGCCGTCGGAACCGAAGCCCGCGAGGACCTCGAACGCCTCTTCGGCACGAAGGTCTTCCTCGATCTGCGTGTCCGTGTCGAGAAGGATTGGCAACGCTCCGATGAGATGCTCGACCGCCTCGGCTTCTAACCCCAACTCCCATACCCAGGGTTGGTCGTCCGATATACGCCGCAGCTAACCCTGGGTTGTGGAACCGGTAAGTGCCGCAGGGGGCCCACAGAATGAAGTTACCCGACACCCGGATTGGCCGTCCGAGCCGCGAGTATCCCGTGGGTGTCTCACGTTGACGGTACTCTGGCGTACCGGATCGAGAAAGGGACACGTTGGCGATACGTAGCGACCAGGGGATCGTGTTGCGCGGGTATCCGTTCGGGGAATCCCATCGCGTCGTCGTCCTGCTGAGCCCCAACCACGGGAAGCTCCGCACGGTCGCCAAGGGGGTTCGTAAGACGAAGAGCCGCTTCGGTGGCAGGCTCGAGCCGCTCACCCACGTCGATCTGGTGCTCTACGAGGGCAAGAACCTCGACACGATCACCCAGGTGTCGATCATCAACGCGTTCCCCAACCTGCGCAACGACCTCGACCGGGTGCTAGCAGCCGGCACGATGGTCGAAGTGGTCGATGCCGTCGTCCAGGAGGACGAACCGTCCCAGAGGATGTTCCTCCTCCTCCAGCGAGGACTCACCGTCCTCGACCACGGACCGGTTCACTCCGATCTCGTCACGTCGTTCCTGCTCAAGGCCGCAGCGATCATCGGTGTCGCCCCATCTCTCTACAGCTGCGCAGGGTGTGGAGTCTCAGGACCGTTGCGCCGGTTCAGTTTCTCAGCAGGAGGTTCTCTGTGCGAGGAGTGCCGCACTCCCGGCTCGTACAACCTGCGTGAGGGTCTCGTTCCCTACATGTCGATCGTCGCTGCATCCGATCTCCACCTCCTCCCTGAAGCCGACGAGTCGATGTCGCGTGAGGCGCTCGGTGTGACGAAGCGGTTCTTCGAGTATCACCTCGAGCGGCAGCTCGACACCCTGGCGGTGATGCCGTGATCGAGTGGCTCACCACTGAGGTCGACCTCGACAACGTTCCCGTGCACGTCGGCATCATCATGGATGGCAACGGACGATGGGCCAACGCCCGGGGGCTCCATCGCACCCAGGGCCACGCGGCGGGGGAGCCTGCGCTCTTCGATGTCGTGCACGGTGCCCTCGACCTGGGGGTCAAGTGGCTCACGGTCTACACGTTCTCGACGGAGAACTGGAACCGTGACGAGTACGAGGTCGAGTTCCTCATGCAGTTCAACGTCGACCTCCTCGAACGCCGCAGGGACGAACTCAACGACCTCGGGGTACGGGTGATCTTCATGGGTGATCTCGATGATGAGCGTGTTCCCAACGTTCTTCGTGACCGTATCCGCGACGCTGAAGACCTCACCAAGGACAACACGACGATGACGATGGTGTTCGCGTTCAACTACGGCGGACGGGTAGAGATCGTCGAAGCGTGCCAGGCGATCGCCCGGGGTGTAGCCGACGGCAGCATCGACGCGAGAGATGTGACGGTCGACACTATTGCAGAGCACCTCTACCTGCCCGACATGCCGGACCCCGACCTCGTGATCCGGACCAGCGGTGAGCAGCGCACGTCCAACTTCCTGCTGTGGGAGGCCGCCTACAGCGAGTACGTCTTCACCCCGGTGCTGTGGCCGGACTTCGACCGACACGAGCTTGCACGCTGTATCGGTGAGTATCAGACCAGGGACCGCCGGTTCGGTCGTGCTGTGGATGGTTCGTTGGGAGACATCACGGAGTAGCATCCTGGCACTCCACAACCAGGATTCGTGATGCCAGCCGATTTCGATACGATCGTCAACCTCTCCAAGAAGCGCGGCTTCGTCTTTCAGTCGTCCGAGATCTACGGAGGCCTCCGCTCGGCCTATGACTATGGGCCGCTGGGTGTTGAGCTTCTACGCAACGTCAAGGAGCAGTGGTGGCGTTCCATGGTCCGTATGCGTGACGACATCGTCGGCATCGACTCGGCGATCCTCCAGTCGCCCAAGGTCTGGTTCGCTTCGGGTCACGTGGCATCCTTCTCCGATCCGCTCGTCGAGTGCCGGGAGTGTCACGCCAGGCACCGTGTCGACAAACTCGTCGATCCTGAAAAATGTCCCACGTGTGGAAACTCCTCGACGTTCACCGAGCCCAAAGAGTTCAACCTCATGTTCAAGACGCACATGGGCCCGGTCGAGAGCGATGACAACGAGATCTATCTGCGGCCCGAGACGGCCCAGGGCATCTTCATCAACTTCGAGAACGTGCGTCGCACGGCAAGGATGAAGCTGCCGTTCGGGATCGCCCAGATCGGCAAGTCGTTCCGAAACGAGATCACACCTGGCCAGTTCGTGTTTCGCACGCGTGAGTTCGAACAGATGGAGATGGAGTACTTCTGCCACCCCGAGGAAGCGGAAGACAAGTTCCGGGAGTGGCTCGAGATCCGTCACCACTGGTACCTCGATCTCGGCATGAACCCCGACAACCTCAGGCTGCGCGAGCATGAGGAAGCCGAGCTTGCCCACTACGCCGCAGCGACGTACGACGTCGAGTACCTCTTCCCATGGGGATGGGACGAACTCGAGGGCATCGCGAACAGGACCGATTTCGACCTCAAGGCCCACATGGAGATGTCCGGGGAGGATCTCACCTACTTCGACCAGGAGAAGGATGAGCGCATCGTCCCGTATGTGATCGAGCCTGCA
>JAJRYI010000124.1 GCA_024275815.1 Actinomycetes bacterium
GGACCGGTCGAACTCCCCCCACGCCAGCACGACGCCGCGTATATCCGTCCACCCATCACCGAGCAAACCTTCGTCCCCGAGAAGTACTGAGCACCAGACGAAGGCAGCCGCCTCACCGGGGCACAGGAGCAGACATCGTTCTGTTTCGATAGGGTGGGATCGTGGATAGGCCCAACGGACCCAGCTCACCGACGGCGAGGCGAGATCGTCTCTCCGGAGCTGTCCTCGCGACGATCTTCGGCGTCACCGTGTTGCTGGGGTCGTGGTGGACGGCGAACTCGCTCGAAGACGAGATCGCCCGTGGAGACATCACCCTGGCCCAGAACGCTGCGACGATGGGTGTCGCACCCGTCGGATACGCCATGGCAAGCAACTCCGACGGCTCACCAGCAGTGATCGTGAGCCCCACCCCCGGCATCGAATCGTGGTTGACCTACGTCGTGCGGAAGGCCCCTACGTGGCAGTCGGACTGGCGGATCCAACCGGATGGGAGCGGTACCGATTGGCTCGTGACACGCCACATCTCGGATCACGGGGTCGTCACCGTTCTCGCTCGACCGGCCGCTGTTGCCTTCGCGACACCACAGCCGGTCCGCTCGATGGGCCTCTTCATCGCCGTCATCGGCGGCCTCGTCGTATACCTCCTCTGGCGGAGACGCGACCGTACGTTCCATCTGCGGATGCGATCGCTCATCGAGGCAGGCCAGGATCTGCGTTGGCGAGGCGAGATCCGTTCCTCTCACCGCAAAGGACTCAACGTTCTGGTCGGACGCAACGACCAGTACGGCGAACTGGCTCAAGCACTGATCGGTACAGAAGGCCAGATCCAACAACGTTTGAGCCGGCTCGACGCACTCCTCGAGGCGAGCCGGTCGGTGGGCTCCTCGCTCGTCGAGACGTCGGTTCTATCCCGGATTCTCGAACAGGTCCAGGAGGTCTTCGCCGTCGAGCGGTGCGCCGTGATCGCCTACGACGAGCGGGCAGGCGTGTTCCGAGTCGAAGCCAGTCGCGGCATGAGCTCTGAGTTCGTCGACAAGGTACGCGTCGACCCGCAGTCTCGCAACTCTCCTTCAGCAAGAGCGTTGCGCACCGGTGAACCGGTCCAGGTGGCCGACACGCACACGGATCTCGCGTTCACCGAGTTCCGAGAACGCGCCGACCAGGAGGGGTACCGCTACGTGCTGGCGATCCCGCTACGCACCGTGCACGCTCGACCGGCAGCTCTCGTCATCCAGAAGGCCGAGCCGTATCTCGCGTCGTTCAGCGAGCTGGAACTCGCAGCCGCCTTCGGGCGGTACGTGTCGTCCGCGATGGAGAACGCCGCTCTCTTCGCCCAAACGGACAAACAACTCGCCGAGACACGGCGAAGACTCGAAGCCGTCATGGGCAGCCTCGATGACGGGCTCGTCCTGACGGGACTCGAGGGCACCGTGTACTACGCGAACTCTGCCGCAGCGACGTTCGTCGGTATGTCCCTCGAGGAGATCGTCGGCTCAGACGAGAGCATCATCCTCGACCGGCTCGCTGCCAGGGCGCGAAGCCAGAGCCGCCCGTCGATGTCCCACCGTCAGGACAGGTCCCGTGAGGTCATCCTCGATACCGGCGATGGGCAGCAGCGCGACCTGTGGCTCTCATCGTTCGACGTGACCGATGCCCATGGCGAGAGCATCGGTCGCTGCCATCTCTGGCGAGACGTCACATCCGACCGTGACCTGCACCGGGCGAAAGAAGCACTGCTCTCGACGGTGTCGCACGAGCTGAAGACCCCGCTCGCCAACATCAAGGCATACACGAGCACACTCCTTGCAGACGACGTGACATGGGACCCAGAGAGCCAGCGGGAGTTCATCCAGATCATCGAACACGAGAGCGAGCGTCTGAACGACCTCGTCATGAACCTCCTCGACCTGTCCCGGATCTAAGGAGGGATGCTCGAGTTGGGGAGCGGGGAGTTCGACCTCGGGGACCTTCTCACAGACGTTGTCGCCCGCTTCCCCGAGCCTGTGCAGGCGAACATCGTCGTCAACCTCGAGAGCAACGAAGCGCTCGTTGCCGGCGATCGCCTCCGGATCGGTACCGTCATCCGCAACCTCATCGACAACGCCTCCAAATACGCGCCGGACTCGACGGTCAGGGCAACGGTGTCGGTGCAACCAGATGGCATCTTGTTGCGTGTCGAGGACGATGGCCCCGGGCTTCCGGCAGGTGCTGAAGAGATCGTCTTCGATCGCTTCATGCGTCTCGACGACCGCCTGTCACGCGAGACCGGTGGCGTGGGTCTCGGCCTCACGATCTCTCGTGGAATCGTCCAAGCCCATGGAGGTTTGATCACCGCCAGACGGCTGGCCAAGGGCGTGGCGTTCGAAGTTCGGCTGCCGGCGTCGGATCATGAAGCGCTCGCCCATGTCCTACACGGAAGCACTCCGTAGCGATGCCCAAAGGTCGTATCCTCGTCGTCGATGATGAACCACCGATGCGGTCGTTCATCGTACGGAACCTCGAAGCAAGAGGGTACGAGGCGATCGGCGCTGCCTCCGGCTTCGAAGCGCTTGCACTTCTCCAGAAGCACGAGCCGTACCTCGTGATTCTCGACGTGATGATGCCGTCCATGGATGGGCTCGAGACCTGCGAACGAATTCGGCAACGATCGATCGTACCCATCCTGGTCGTCACAGCTCTCGGAGAGGAACGTGACCGCGTACGAGTCCTCGACGCCGGTGCCGACGACTGCCTCGTCAAGCCCTTCGGTGTGAGTGAACTCCTCGCTCGGGTTGCCGCAGCGCTCAGAAGGGCCGCGTGGACGAGCACGGCTACATCGTTGCGACCCCTCAGGTATCGGGACCTCATGTTGGACCCCGAGGCAGGCATCGTCACGTTCGAGGGCGATCCGCTGACGGTCACGGGTATCGAGTACCGGCTTCTCGACTGCTTCCTCAGCAACCGGGGCAAGGTCCTCGCTCACGACCAGCTGCTGCGAACGGTCTGGGGGCCCGAGTACGGAGATGAAGCCGAGTACCTCAGGGTGTACGTGGGGCGGCTTCGCCGCAAGCTCGGCGACGATGCGCGGGATCCAACGTACATCCACACCGAACGTGGCCTCGGCTACCGCTTCGGGGAGTAGGCCCTCTCTTTACGTTCCCTTTACGCCGCGCCCCGGTTTTTCACTTGTGGCATCTGCAATGTGCAATACGCTCGGTGGAAGCCCTCAGGGGCACACTAGAAGGAGGACACAACGATGAGACATGAGCGAAGGCTTCGGCGATGGCTCAGCCTCTTTGCCGTCCTGGCCCTGGTAC
>JAJRYI010000125.1 GCA_024275815.1 Actinomycetes bacterium
CCGACCACTACTCCCGCGAAGGTCGGTTCGAGACGGTGCCAGTCCTCGATCTCATGGCCGAGACTTTCGAACGCTTCGACCAGCTCCTCGGGATCACTCATGGGAAGCTCGATGAACTCCGCGAGCCATGACTGTGTCAGCTTCATCGGTACTGCTCCAGGATCCGTTCGTCGGGGTCGATCAGGGCCCGCAAGTCTGTGATGCCGTGGCGGACCATCGCCATGCGCTCGGCACCCATGCCGAAGGCAAAGCCACTCAGGATCTCGGGGTCGTAGCCGACCTGCTCGAAGACTGCGGGGTTCACCATGCCGCATCCGAGGAGTTCGATCCATCGTCCGTTCGTGAAGGCGTGCATCTCTGCGGATGGTTCCGTGAAGGGGAAGTAGTGCGGGATGAACTTGACCTTCGTGTCCCCACCGAAGAACTGGCGAGCGAACTCGGCGAGCGTACCTTTGAGATCTGCAAAGGTGATCGAGTCATCGACGGCGAGGCCTTCGACCTGGTGGAAGACGGGTGAGTGTGTGGCGTCGACGGCGTCTGCTCGGAACACCTTTCCGGGAACGACGATGTACACCGGCGGATCGTGTTCCTCCATGTAGCGGGCCTGCATGGGAGAGGTGTGCGTCCGGAGAAGGACCTCTTCGTCGCGTTCGCCGTAGTCGAGGTACAAGGTGTCGCTTTCGAGACGCGAGGGGTGCGTCTCAGGGATGTTGAGTGCGGTGAAGTTGTAGAACTCCGTTTCCGCTTCCGGTCCCTTCGCAACCGTGTATCCGAGGCCGACGAAGATGTCGACGATCTCGTCGATCGTCTGCGTGATGAGGTGATGGGTACCTCGTCGGGGTCTTCGCCCGGGGAGCGTCACATCGACACGGTCGGCAGTCAGCGCTGAGGCCTCTTCGACTGCCGCGAGTTGGCTGCGTCGCGTCGAGAGGAGCTCGGTGAGTTGTGCAGCGATGTCGTTGATCGCACGCCCGGTGTCCCGGCGCTCGTCGGAATCGTTGATCCCCCCGAGACCGCGGCGTGCCTGGGCTATCGGGGACCCCTTGCCGACGAGTTCAGCTTCGAGGGCATCGAGATCGGCAAGTGACTCGGTTGCATCGATCTGCGCGGGTGCGTTCGCGAGGAGGTGTTGAAGTGGTTCCATGGAATCTGGCAGGTTAGCGACTGTAGACATCGCATCGGCTCCTCTCGTGAGCCGCTTCCGATGGCAAAGAACCCGGAGGCGGCTCCGGGTTCTTGTGGTGGCAGTGTGGGGTGCGTGTTGAACTCCGGGCTGGTCAGCCCGTAAACGATCCGTCGTCCCATCGCAGGTGTTTCATGGGGCGTACCCTATCAAGGTCCCAAGGACCCGGCAACGTCGGTCATGGCGTACATGGCGATGCCGGCAGCGATGGCTGCGTTGAGGGACTCGCTCCCACCCGGCATGGGGATCGTGATCCGGGCGTCGGAACCCGCTACCACCGGGGCAGAGAGACCGTGAGCTTCGGAACCCACGAGCAGGGCGACCGGCGTTGGTGAGTCACGAGGTTCATCGCCCCCGTCGATGACGGTCGCGATGACCGTCAGACCGTGTTCCTTCGGAGCTTCGAGCGGGTCGTCGAGGACGATCAGTCGAGCGCGACTGTGTGCACCTGCCCCTGCCCGGATCACCTTCGGAGACCACAGATCGGCGGTGCTTCCTGTGGCAGCTACGTCCCAGCCGAGGGCGGTTGCGGTTCTGATCATCGTCCCGACGTTGCCGGGGTCCGAAACGTCGACGAGCACGAGCGTGTTGCGTTCTCTCAGGGTCGCCGGATCCGGTATTCGGATGACGGCAACGGGACTTTGGGGTGTCCGTGTGTCGGATGCAGCCGACAGTACGTTCTCCGTGACGAGCGTGAACACGACGTTCGACGCGTGGCACGCATCGATCGTGGCAGTGTCATCTGTGGTGCACAGCACTGTGTCCGGGGTGAACCCCGCATCGAGGAAGTCGGCAAAGACCACAGGCCCTTCGATCAAGGTCTCTCCACGCACCCGTCGTTCCCGGGCGCGGTGAAGCCCCCGAATCGCTTTGATCCGGGGGTTCGCCGTCGACGTGATGACTTCAAGCATGGAGTCTGGTGTCTGGCGTTGATACGAACCGGGTTCGGGCCGTGTCAACGCCAGACACCAAGTGGTCAGGCGTCGGCTGTTGCGCTGGTTGCGACCTCGACGAGCGCGGTGAACGCCGCAGGGTCGTTGACGGCCATCTCTGCGAGCATCTTGCGATCGACGTCGATGTCGGCGGCCTTGAGTCCGGCCATGAACTTCGAGTACGTCGTTCCGTTGATCCGGGCCGCAGCGTTGATGCGTTGGATCCACAAACGCCGGAACTGGCCTTTGCGCGCACGGCGATGGTCGTACGAGTCCTGCATTGCATGCATGACCTGCTCGCGAGCGGCACGGTACCGCCTGCTTCTGGCCCCGGTGTACCCGGAGGCCCGGTCCATTACTTTCTTGCGCTTCTTCCGCGCGTTCACAGATCGTTTCACACGAGCCATGGGAGCCTCCTAGCTATTCAGCAGCTTGTCGACGCGCTTGGCGTCTCCACCGCTGAGGGTTCCGGTGCCCTTGACGCGACGCCAACGGGCAGAGTTCTTCTTGTGGCGGTTGTGTCCACGCCAGGCTTTGCGGTGCCTGATCTTTCCGCTACCCGTGCGTTTGAAACGCTTGGCAGCACCTTTGTGCGTCTTCATCTTGGGCACAGTGTTCTCCTGTCATCCAGACGTCGAGGGTCGGGGGACTACTCGTCGTCTGCTTCAGTTTCCTTCTCGGTGGGAATGTCCTTCGCCGGGACGAGGACCATCGTCATGTTGCGCCCTTCGAGGCGTGGCATGGTCTCGATCTCCGCGTAGTCCTCAACGTCCTCGTAGAGCCGCTGGAGGATGTTGCGTCCGAGTTCGGGGTGAGCGACCTCACGGCCACGAAAGCGCATCGTGCACTTGACCTTGTCACCTTGCCTGAGGAACTTCACGACACGCTTTCGCTTCACCTCGTAGTCGCTGGCTCCGATCTTTGGTCGGAACTGCACTTCCTTGATGACGGTTCGTGTCTGGTTCTTCCTGGCTTCACGTGCTTTGACAGACTGGTCGTACTTGTACTTTCCGTAGTCCATCATGCGCACGACCGGGGGTCGTGCATCCGGGGCGACCTCTACGAGGTCGAGTCCTAGCTGCGCGGCGAGCCATCGCGCTTCGTCGATGTCCTTCTCGCCGATCTGACCGCCGTCTGGTGCGATGAGTCGCACGCGCTTGACGCGGATTCGTTCGTTCACCCGTGGCTCCGCGATGGGAGTACCTCCTGATCCGTGGTTTCCCGCCGAGGAAGTCGCCTACAAGAACGAAGGCAGCGCGACGTACGCTGCCGGAAGTTCGACC
>JAJRYI010000126.1 GCA_024275815.1 Actinomycetes bacterium
GAGGTCCTCGAGGGCAGTCTGGATGCCTGTCCCGGCGCCTCCCTCACGGAATCCGTCCTCGATGGTGACGACGACCGCGTGACGTGCAGCGTCCTGGAGCATCTCGGGATCGAGCGGTTTGACGATCCGGGGGTCCCAGACAGTCGCGTCGATGCCGTCGTCGACCAGCATCTCGGCGGCTTCGAGTGCAGGGGCGAGCATCTTCCCGACACCGATGATGCATACACGATCTTGCGATCCGGTCCGGGCCTTGCGTGCTGAGAGCCCTCTTCCCACTTCATGTTCTCCGGCCATCACTGCTGGTGTCTTGGGCCACCGGATGGACACCGGCCCATCACACAGTTCGACGGCATCGATCATCATCACCTGAATCTCCTGATACGACGACGGCGCCATCACCGTCATCCCGGGCACCTTGGTACACAGGACCATGTCGAGAATGCCGTGGTGCGACGGCCCGTCGTCACCGGTGACCCCTGCACGGTCGAGGCAGAACACGACGTGCTGTCCGAGGAGCCCAACATCGAGGTTAACCTGATCGATCGCTCGTGTCAGGAACGTCGAGTAGAGGGCGACCACGGGGATCAGCCCGCCGAGCGCCATACCTGCAGCGGCAGTGACGGCGTGCTGTTCTGCAATACCGACGTCGAAGCATCGGTCGGGGAATCGATCGGAGAACGCGAGCACCCCGGTGGAGTCGGGCATCGCCGCAGTCACCGCAACGACGTTGGGGTGCTCCTCACCGAGCTTGCAGAGCGTCTCCATGAACGCAGCGGTGTAGCTCCCATCCTTGATCGAACCGGTGTCGTGCATCAGCTTGATCGTGTCGTTCTCGGCGGGTGCGTAGCCCCGGCCTTTGCGAGTGAGCACGTGAACGAGGCTTGGCCCCTCGAACTGGGCGGCGGTGTGGAGGGCCTTCTCGACTGTTTCGATGTCATGGCCATCGAACGGTCCCAGGTAGCGAACGCCGAGATCCTCGAAGAACGCCGGCGGTTCCCAGAACTGACGTATCGCTGCCTTCGTGGCGCTGATACTCCGTTCGGCGACCGCCCCGACCTTGGGCAGGCTGTGGGCGATACTCTCGAGCTTGCGTTGTCGACGCATGTAGGTCGGATTGGAACGGATGCGAACGAGGCTCTAGCCGAGCTTGGAAACGGTCGGGGCGTAGCTGCGGCCGTTGTCGTTGAGGACGATGGTCACGTCGCGCCCGCTGTGTCCGAGGTTGTTGAGTCCCTCGAACGCCATGCCTCCGGTCATCGAGCCATCGCCGATGACAGCGACGATCCGGCCGGGATCGTCGCTGGTGGTGTCCAACTCCCTCGCGGTCGCCAGACCGTACGCGTACGACAGGACAGTGCTCGCGTGGCTGTTCTCGATGACGTCGTGCTCGGACTCTGCCGTACTCGGATAACCGCTGAGGCCACCCTCCTGACGGAGGTGCGCGAACCCATCTCTGCGGCCCGTCACGATCTTGTGCACGTACGCCTGATGCCCGGTGTCCCACAGGATCCTGTCGTGCGGCGAATCGAAGACCCGGTGGAGTGCAAGAGTCAGCTCGACAACGCCGAGGTTCGATCCGAGATGCCCACCGTGGGCCGTCACGGCCTCGACGAGGAGCGTCCGGATCTCGGTCGCCAGCTCTTCGAGTTCGTCATAGTCGAGACGACGAAGATCTGCCGGCCCATCGATGTGCTCTAGATACATTGTCGAGCGTTCTCCGGGACGAGACTCCATGTGCGGCACCGCAGAGTAGTGTCGCCCACCGTGGCTGTGCGCCACCCGTGAAGGGTAGTCGGTCGTCGATCGAATCTCGACCGAGCTGTGATGGCGTCAGGATGGGGACCGCGGGGCGC
>JAJRYI010000127.1 GCA_024275815.1 Actinomycetes bacterium
CGACGGACCCCAATGCAACGTCGCCACGGCGCTCCGTCCTCCAATCGGCCCGCCAGCTCGTGTTGACACGCCAGAACAGCCAGGTCGCCATGCCGATCGGTATCGGTGGCAGGAGGGTGAGCGCACGGAACAACAGCACGCCGGCCGACACGAGGCTCGTATCGACGGGAACACCCGGGTTCGTCGTCTGCCAGCCGAGGGTGAGCAACCCGATCCAACCGAGGTCGACGAGGCCGAGCCCGCCGGGACTCACCGGGATCATCACGAGGAACCGCCCGAGCGTGAACGCCAGGACGACCCACGGCAGCGGGATCATCTCTGTGTCGATACCAACCGCGTACACGGAGGCGACGAACAGCCCGGTCATCATCGCGTGGTTCCAGACCGTTGCTGCGCTCAATCGCCCGGCACGCCTGCGCACGACACCGTTGAGATCGAATCTGAACTGGACGACGATCCCGACGATGTCCGGCGTGTCCTTGCGGACGAGGCGCATCACCCGTCGAGCGACCCGGTTCGCCCGGAGAGCGAACCGCCGTGCAAGGTCCTCGTTGTCGAGGAGCTTGACCAGGAAGAAGACGGCTGCACTCACGACGACGACACCACCGATCGAAACCGCCCACATCCAGGTCGCGGCGTTCCCCGTCAGAGCGATCCCGAACACGGCGATGACGGGCAGGGAGATCCGTGCAAGCCAGTCCCAGACTCCAGCTGCGAGGAGTCCCGCCGAGACGGCGTGTGGCGTGAACCCCCACGACATGTACATCGCGTAGTTGATGGGCAGGGCGATGGCGCCCCCGGAGGGAACGGCGTTCGTCACTGCCGTGCCTGCCATGTGGTTGACGAACGATTCACGCACACGAAGCGTGTCCATGACCTGGACGAGCACGATCGGGTACGCGAGGAGGAAGGCGACCGCAAAGAAGACGACGACCGCCCACTCGCCCGGATCGATCGCGGCGACGTAGTCGAGCACGTCGCGGTAGTCGGCGAGGCTGGGAAGGATGAACCCGAAGACCGCAACGAGGACGGCAACGGTGACAGAGACAGAGAGCAATCGTTTCCAGAGGGCCTGCTTGTTCCTCTGGGGCGCCGCACCGAGATCGTCGACAGTTGACATCTATCTGTCGTCTGTCGTCTGTCGTCTGTCGTCTGTCATCTCCTCACTGACCGACCACAACCTGTGCGCCTGGTCCATGTCGCGTGCATGACGGGTCGACTTCGACGGTGCCCTGTCCTCGAAGTAGATGCCTTCACTCAGGTCGATGGATGGCCCGCTTGCGAGCCACACGATCGTGTCGGCGCCTTGCTCGGGCGTCCGCATCCATCGACCCCCGAGCGTGTAGGCGATGCGTACCACCGTCGAGTCGCCACCACTGCCGAGGCCGGTGCGAACGACCCCGGGGTGGACGGCGGCGGCGGTGACGCCGTCGTCTCCGAACCGGTGGTTGAGTTCGGCTACGTGCAAGATGTTCGCGAGCTTGGAGTGTCCGTACACCTCCATGAACTTGTACCGCCGGTCGTCGAAACCGAGATCATCGAAGAGGATCCCTTCCTTGGCGTAGGTGTGAGCCACGGACGATGTGTTGATGACCCTCGATGGCAAAGGCCCGGTGAGCAGCCCGGTGAGCATGTGCGTCAAGAGGAACGGGCCGAGGTGGTTGGTTGCAAAGGTCAACTCGAACCCGTCGGGTGACTGTGACCGCTTGCCGACCACGATCCCTGCGTTGTTGACGAGGACGGCGAGATCGTCGTGTGTCGCAGCGAAGCGCAACGCGGCGTCACGGACCGACGCGAGACTCGAGAGGTCGACGTCGAGAACGTCGACGTCGGCGCCGGTTGCAGCGGCGATCGCCGATGCCGTTGCCGACCCCTTCTCCGGGTTCCGTGCAGCGATCGTGACACGAGCACCGGCCTTTGCAAGTTCACGCGCGACGACCGTGCCGATACCCGATGTGGCTCCGGTGACGAGCGCCGGACGATTCTCGATGGACCATGTCATGTGCTGCGAGCGTACCGCGCTCACCGCCCGACGGCAGCGACCACGAGCCTCGATGACGCTACAGAGTTCGCAACGCCTCGGTCGGGCTGACTCTGGCGGCACGCATGGCGGGGTACAGACCGGCAACGACGCCGATCGACAGCGCTGCAAGGAACCCGCCGACGATGGCGATCTGGGGGATGAGCACGTCCCAACCCTTGTAGTTCGCGTACAGGGCGGTGACCGCTGCCCCGGCGATGACACCTCCGAGGCCTCCGATCGTCGAGAGCATCAAGGACTCTCCGAGGAACTGAACGGCGATGTGGCGCCGGGTGGCGCCCAGGGCGCGACGCAGACCGATCTCGCCGCGCCGCTCGAGTACGGAGATCACCATCACGTTGGCGATACCGACGCCGCCGACGAGCAGAGCAACGGCACCGAGTCCGAGCAGCAGGCTGGTGAAAGCGTCGTCGGCGGCTTCTCGGGCCTCGAGGGCGTCCGATGGGCGCGTGACCTCCACCTCGTCGGGTGCCTCAGGGTTCACCGTTGCGGGCAGAACCCCACGCACATCGTCGATGAAGCGGGGATCGGTCCGAACGTAGATCCTGCTCGGCACCAGGTCGTATGCGAGATAGGTCTCGGCGGCCGGGACTCCCACGAGGGCCGAGCGGTCGATGTCTGGTGACAGTTCGATCGAGTCCATGATCCCCACAACGGTGAACCACTGGTCACCGAGCCACACGAGGGGAGTGCCGTCGAGCGACCGGACACCGAGACGCTGTGCTGCAACGGCTCCCAGAACCGTCACCGGGTACTCGCTGGGCGCCTCATCGAGGAACACGCCGTCCGCCATGGTGCCTTGAAGCGTTTCGAGGAGGTTCGGACCTGCCGCGAGCACGGCGATCCCTCCGGTCTGTTCGGGTGGGATGAAGTCGGTCCGGTACACGTTGGCATCGACGGTACCGAAGGAGGACACGGCCTGGACGGGGGCGATCCTCGAGACCATCGACGGTGCTCCCTCGGGAAGTTCCCCGGAACCGACCCCGATACCCGTACCGGCCTCGACCTGAAGCATGTTGGTGCCGAGTTTGTCGAGTTGGGCGAGAAGATCGCTCTTGGAAGACTCGGACAGGCCGAGGACACCGACCATCGCGGCGATCCCGATGACGATGCCGAGAGCAGACAGGAACGAGCGGAGACGCCGGGTTCGCAATCCGATCCCCGCAGCGCGCACGGTGTCGGCTGGGGTCAGCCGTGACGGGTGGAGCGTCGTGGTCGCCTTCACGCTGCCCTCGTATCAGAGATGATCAGTCCGTCCTTGAGTTCTACCCGGCGTGGGAACCGCGCTGCGATGTCCCGGTCGTGGGTGATCACAGCGATCGTCGTTCCCTCGGCGTTGAGGCTCTCGATGAGTTCGACGATCGAGTTCCCCGCTGCCGAGTCGAGGTTCCCCGTCGGTTCGTCCGCCAGGAGGATCTCGGGTGAGCCGACCAGCGCTCGTGCGATCGCGACGCGTTGGCGTTCACCTCCCGAGAGTTTCGTTGCCATGTGCGTCATGCGGTGGGCGAGGTCGACGCGCTCGAGTGCTTCTGCTGCAAGGACCCTGCGCTGTCGAAGCGGCGTGCCGGTGTAGAGGAGGCCGTCCGCCACGTTGTCGAGCGCCGTCTCGCCTGCAAGAAGGAAGAACTGCTGGAAGACGAACCCGATCTTCTGGGAGCGCAGCGCCGACAGTTTGGCGTCCCGTAGCTCGGCCACGTCGTAGCCCGCAACCTCGACGCGTCCCGATGTTGCCCGATCCAGGGTTCCGATCACGTGCAGGAGTGTCGATTTGCCAGATCCTGAAGGCCCGACGATCGCCACGATCTCACCCTCAGCGATCCTCAGGTCGATGCCGCGCAGGGCGCGAACGGGTGGCGTTCCCTGGTACTCCTTGGTGACGCCCGACAGTTCGAGGACGGTGTTGGTCACGGGACGATCACCGTCATGCCTTCCGTGACACCGGCACCAGACACCTCGACGAGGCCGTCGGCGAACATCCCTGCTTCGACTCCCAGGAGAGTCGTCGTGCCGTTCGCGTCGATCGCCTCGATCGCGTACCCGCCCTCGGTGAGCGCTACGAGCGCACCGACGGGAACGGCGAGCACGTCGGATGCCTCTTGCGTGACGACGTCGACTGAGACGGGTGCCTCGTCGAGTCCTGAGGCGACGCTCGGATCGTCGAGTGTGACCTCGACCTCGAAGTAGCTGGCGTCACCGTTCTGTGCTCGGATGGCCGCGGTTCCCACAGATGTGACCATCGCCGGTGTCCTCGTGTCGTCCGGGAGCACGACCATGACACCGTCACCTTCTTCGACCATGCCCTGGTCGGCACTGTCGAGCGCCACAGAGACCACCGTGGTCGACCCGGAGGTAACGATCACCTGTGCCCCGGTCTGGGTCATCTGGCCAACCTTCATGGTGAGCGATGCGACGCGGATCGGTTCTGGGAGGAACACGACGTTCGCCAGCAGGACTCTCCCGGTGTCGTCGACACCGATGTCGTCCTGCCATCGCTTCACCATGTCGCGGGTGTCGTAGTCTAACTCCTCATCGAGCGTGACGTCGCCATCGGGGTCGTATCCGAGGGAGACGAGTGCAGCTTCGAGCTGTTCGACGTCGGGTCCTTCGAGACGACGCTCGAGGTTCCGGTACATCGGCAGATCGCCCTCGAGAAGGACGACGGGTACGTTGTCGACGCTGTAGAGGACATCGCCGAAGCCGAGAACGTCTCCGGTGTCTGGCACCGCGGTGAGGGTTCCAACGGCGTGGTTCACGACCGCAGGTCCTTCGACGTATCCGAGCGTTCCATCGAGCGTCGTGACGTCCTGGAGCGTGGTTCTGACCACCTGTGCCGTGTTGAGCGGGACCGATGTCGTTGCCTGTGCCTCGTCACCTGGTGAGGAC
>JAJRYI010000128.1 GCA_024275815.1 Actinomycetes bacterium
GGTGTCGTTGCAGATCTCCTGTCACTGACCGTGCTCGCGGTCGTGACATCGACGGCCGTTATCGACGTGCAGCCCGAGCTTCGCATCGAAGCCACGACTCCCGACCCGACGCTGCCGATCTGGATCGGGGCACCGCTCCTGGTGGCGTTCTCATTCTGGCTGCTGCCGAGGATCGCTGAATGGTTCTTCGTGAAGGTGGGCCACTCCCGCACCCAGCGTTTCGTCTTCGCTCTCGCCGGGATGGCGGCAGCCGCGTCGATGGCCCTGCTCGGTGGCCTCGAAGGTCTCATCGGTGCCTTCCTCGCCGGCCTCGGCCTCAATGCGCTCATCCCCGCCCGAAGCGCGCTCATGGAGCGACTCGACTTCGTCGGTGGGGCGATATTCGTGCCTGCGTTTCTCGTGTCCATCGGGCTAGCGATCGACCCGAGGGCACTCATCCAACTCGATACCATCATCCTTGCGGTCTTCTTCACCGCCCTCGTCGTCGTCGGCAAATCGGTGGCTGCCGGGATCACGGGGAGCATCTTCAAACTGTCCTTCAGTGAGATAGCCCTCATGGCGTCACTGAGCGCCGGGCAGGCAGCTTCAACGCTTGCGATAGCTCAGGTAGGTGTTTCGTTGGGTCTCTTCGGCCAGAACGTCGTGAACGCGGCGATTCTCACGGTCGTCGTGACAGCGTTCATCACGTCGTACGGAACACGCTTCTTCAGCCAGAAGGTCGAGCGGCCGCCGCTCGCTGAGAAGCCGCTCGGTGACAGTGTCCTCGTCGACGTGCGACCACTCGGATCCGACCTGGCCGGATTGATGGCGGTCGCCGGTGCGATCGCGAGAACCGACCGTGGCGTCGTCGTCCCGTACCTGGTTCCGGCGACCGGCCAACTCGATGTCGCCCGTAACCGTCTCGAACGGGCAACGGCTGCAGCTGCAGAGACCGGGCACGATGTGACGCCTGAGATCCGCGTCGATGACAGCTTTGCGGCGGGCACGCTCGGCCTGGTAGAAGAGACCGATGCAAGCTGCCTCATCCTGAGCTGGAAGGGACCGCGTCTGTCGACCGACTTCATGTTCGGCAACGAGGTCGATCTCATCGGGGAGCGGTCACCGATTCCGACGGTGGCAGCCCGGGTGCTACGGCCCTGGGATCGCATCGTCGTCGTCACCGGCGAGTCGCGCACGGAGTGGAACGCGGAGGACACTCTCTTGGCGCTCGTTGTGGCGAAGCGCATTCGGGGAAACAAGACGACACCCATGTTGATCATCACCACCGACCCTGCCGGCTTGCCCGAGCGAGTCTCGCAGTGGGAGAACGTCGAGGTTCGACAGACGCCGAGCGACCAGCGAGAGCTTTCGAAGATCATCGGCCGCGACGACCTCGCTGTAGTGCCCGTGCACGCGATCGGCGTCAGCCGGGTTCGCACGCCGTGGAGGATCGCTCATCAGTACCGAGATACCTCATCGATCATCGTTGCCGGTCCACACCGGCTCTCCGTCTCGGGAACCTCGGTTCCGCGCAACGTCCACGGCATCGTGAACCCTGTCGAGGACGCTCCGGTGCCGATCTAGGCCGATGAACGCCCAGGTACGGAGCTCATCGCCTCCCATATGCTGGGCGATCAGACGATTCGCAGAAGGGAGCAGATGTGAGCAGCGACCTCGTCCTGATCGTGCTCGTCGGCGCGGCGACGGTGGTCGGTGTCGCCGGTACGCTCCTCCCGATGCTCCCCGGCCTCTGGTTGATCTGGGCTGCGGGGCTCGTCTACGGCGTCGTTGGCGGGTTCGGTACCGTTGGATGGGTAGCGATGGGGGTGATGACGGTTCTCGCGATCGTGGGATCCGCTGCGGCGTTCGTCGTTCCCGGTCGGCGCACGTCGGCGATCGGTGTCTCCTGGTGGGGTCAGGCCGTCGCCGCCATCGCTTCGGTCGTCGGGTTCTTCCTCGTCCCGATCGTCGGTGCTGCGCTTGGCTTCATCCTCGGGATCGTGGTGGCCTCACTGTTGCGGACGAGAAGCATCAGAGCTGCACTCCAAGATTCGTGGTCGACGCTCAAGTCCATGTTGCTCGCATCCGGCATCCAGTTCGGGATCGGGATCGTGATGGTGGTGGTCTGGGTCGCCTGGGTCCTCGGCGGCTGATCCGAGATGTAGGAGGAGTCGCGGGACACTTCGCCGGTGAACCGTGAGCGGTGAACGGTGAACTCCCCGTCTGGCATCTGGCGTCTTCCTCCTGTTACCTTCCAGCAACATGGACATTGGTTATCAGGGCGAACCGCACAGCTACAGCTACCGAGCAGCCACCGAACTGTTCCCCGACGACGAGTACATTGGGTACAAGGGTTTCGCTGCAGCGTTCGGCGCTCTCGAGCAGGGAAGAGTGGATCGGCTCGTCGTACCGGTCGAGAACTCGACGACAGGGTCCGTTCTTCCCGTTCTCGATCGACTGCCAGGTGAAGGGACCGGCGTTCGTTTCTCGATCCTTGCTGAGCACCTCGTCGAGGTTCGTCACACACTTCACGGACTTCCCGGAGCGAAGCTCGATGATGTGCGTGAGGTGCGATCCCGCCCTCAGGCACTCGCTCAGGCAGAGCACGCCTTGCTGAAGCTCGGTGTCGATGCGGTTCCCGCGTACGACACCGCCGGCGCGGTGCGGCAGGTCGCCGAACTTGGTGACCCGACGATCGCTGCTCTGGCACCACCGAGAGCAGGGGAAGCACACGGACTCGAGGTCCTGCTCGAACACGTCCTCGACAAGGACCACAACACCACACGCTTTGTCGTGGTGCACGTCGGGGCGCCCGAAGTGAATGAGGAAGACGACAAGACCACGATCGTCGTGACGTTCTCACACACTCCCGGGTCGTTGGCCCTCGTGCTCGCTGAACTTGGACTGCGGGGGGCGAACCTGACCCGCATCGAGTCCCGGCCTGCAGGCGTTGCTTGGAACTACCGGACGTTCATAGACCTCGTACACGATGCAGGCCCTGTAGGACTCGAGCGGGTGCTCGATCCACCGCCAGCCCACGCTGCTGCTCTCCTGAATCTCGGTTCCTACAAGGCTGTCGTACGCTGACGCTCCCCAGTTCCGGTAGGTCGCGATGCTACGGTTCCGCGTCAGGAGGCAGGTGTGGCAACCAGTACGGCAGCGTTCGGCACAGGCAAGCGTGAGGGGCACGACGCTTCAGGCTTCTATGCCCGTCGTATGCTCCAGAGTCGTGATGTCTCCGACCTAGGCGACCCCGTCGATCCTCCGTCGCTCGTCGTCGATCAGCTTTTCAAGCAGTCGTCCGAGTCGATGCACCAGATCCCGGACAACTGTGTTGCCCTGATGGTGACCTCGCCCCCGTACAACGTGGGCAAGGACTACGACGACGATCTCGACATCGATGAGTATCTCGCGTTGCTCCACCGGGTGTTCTCTGAGACGTACCGCGTCGTAGAACCAGGTGGCCGGGTCGCCATCAACGTTGCGAACCTCGGGCGCAAGCCCTACATCCCGCTCAACCAGTACGTTGCAGCACTCCTCACCGAGATCGGTTTCGATCTGCGGGGAGAGATCATCTGGCAGAAGGCCAAGTCGGCCGGGGGGTCCTGTGCCTGGGGTTCATGGCGGTCTGCGAAGAACCCGACGTTGCGCGATGTCCACGAGTACATCATCGTCGCCTCGAAGGGCTCCTACGCCCGTCGGCGCCGTGGGGAGGACACGATCTCGAAAGAGGAGTTCCTCGAGGCAACCGTCTCGATCTGGGACATCCTTCCCGAATCGGCGAGACGAGTTGGCCACCCTGCTCCCTTCCCCGTCGAGTTGCCTCGAAGGCTCATCGAGTTGTACACGTTCGCCGGGGATCTGGTGCTCGATCCGTTCCTGGGTTCAGGGTCGACGGCCGTCGCAGCGGTCGAAACCGCAAGGCACTACGTCGGGTACGACCTCAGCGATGAGTACCTCGAGATCGCAGAGCGTCGGATCCACGAGGGACGCATGGGACTCCATCAGGCCACGGTCTGAGCATGCCGCCGATCGAGCGGGCACTCCTGCGTACCGTTCCCTGGCTGGTCGGCGGTCTCGTCCTATCACTACCACAGCGCAGCCGAAGCCGCCCGCGAGCTCGCCGACGCATCGGACGAACCGCTTGGATGGTTCATCGTTCAACTCGGCGTGCTCGTCGCCTTCGGAGTAGCCCTGACGGTCAGCCTCACGGTGTTCGGTGACGAACCGTGGTTCGTCGACAAGGCGTGGAACCCCGCCGTTCGTGAAACGGCGAGCGGCATCAGTCTCGTCGTTCTGGTTACCGGCACGGTCGGCCTCGTTACCCTCGCGTCATCCGCTGCGTTGCGGTTCGACCCATCGACTCAGTTCCTGCAACTCATCTCAGCGCTCGACATAGCGTGGGCTGGTGCCGCGCTCATCGTCGGTGTGTATCGAGCGGCATCGCGGGTTGGGCGATCCTTGCAGGAGTGACGCTCGGCGTCATCTGCGTATGGTCGATCTGGAGCTACCTGTCTGTGGTCGGTTTCGGACCGGACGGGGCCTGGATCGTGTCGGCATCAGATCTGATGCGTTACGTCCTACCGTTCGACGTGGTAGCAGCCGTCATGGCCGTCACCGCTTTCCTCTTCGGTGTGCGTGCCCGACTTCATGCCGCGGAACAGCCACAGTGACAGATGACAGAAGACAGATCTCAGGCCACAGACGACGGGGGTTCAGGCGACGGAGCAGCCGAGGCCCCAGTCGTAGGACAGGAAGCGCACGGCGGGTGCCCGGTCCCAGATGTAGCTCGCATCGTCCTCGCTGAACCAATGAGCGACCGTGTCGCGCAGCCGTGCGATGTTGGCCGGCACCAGGTTGGGCATGGTGTGGGGGTTCGTGAAGTCCCTGCCATACCACTTGAACACGGACGACAGCCAGACCGTGTTGTCGGCGCGTGCAACGGACCCACCCCCTCCGGCGATGAAGCTGCGAAGCTGGTCATCGAGTTGGGCGTCGAGCATCGCGCCGTAGAACGGCTCCGGACGCAGCGTCGGACACGAGACCGAACCGCACACGAGGGCACCGTGGATGCGGGGATCGCCGTATCGACGGATCTTGCCGTGCTCGATGTCGTCGAGAGACATGGTCCTGCCTGCAACGGTGGCCCATGGCTGTGTGAAGGCCCCCGGAACTCGAAGTACCGACCCCGCGTCGAGGTCATAGGCCCGCCCAGCCGTCCGTAGCGCTCCCGCGTTGTACAGGTTCAGCCAGAAGGCGAGAGCATCGGCCGGTTCGAGGTCGTCGGGGTCGACGTTCTCCATCGTGTCGCGGTAGGCCTCGAGTGCCCTTGTGTTGTCGATCAGTGACACGACACCAGATGCGCGGCAGGCCTCGAGGATCCAGGCGAGGTCATCGTGGTCGACTGCTACCGAGCTCACCCGACGAGGTCGTGGTGCTCGGTGGCGACGTGCTCGCAGCATGCTCCAGGCAGCACTGGCCGGGTTGGGTCCTGAGCTCATGATGGAGGCAACGATGAGGAGACGGGATGTGTTCCCGGTCAGGAAGAGTCGGGGGTACTCGCCAGACGTTCGGTGGCTTCTTCATGGTCCTCTTCGGGCGTACGCATCGAGCGCAGGATGATGAATCCGACGACCCCTGCGATCCCCGACCCGATGAAGATCCCGAGCTTGGCTTCGTTCGCAAAGAGCTCATGTCGGAACGCCAGCTCGGATACGAACAGCGAGACGGTGAACCCGATCCCTGCGAGCGCACCCAGGCCCATGATCGTCTTCATGGATGTTCGGCGTGGAAGTACGCCGAGTTTCAGCTTGACGCCTATCCAGGTGGCAAGTGTGATCCCGAGCGGTTTGCCGACCATCAGGCCGACGGCGACACCGAGAAGGATAGGGCTGGTGAGCTGCTCGGAGAAGCTCGCCTCGGCTCCGATGAACCGGACACCCGCGTTGGCAAGAGCGAACAACGGAACGATGACGAACGACGACCATGGGTGGAGGGCGTGCTCGATACGGTTCAGCGGTGACACCGAGGCCTTTGCCACGGCTGCCAACTCGAGTGCATCCTGGTCGAGTCGCTCCTCTGCATGGGGGGATGCACGGTTGACGTCCCAACGGTCGAGGACCGTGACCGCCTTCTGGCGGAACTGTTCGTCGCTGTACTTGGCGTAAACGGGCGTCATCAGACCCAACACGACCCCGGCGATCGTTGCATGGATACCGGACTCGAGAAGGGAGTACCACACGAAGATGCCGACCGGTACGTAGAAGAGCATGCTCTGGATCCCGGCTCGCTTGGCGAGCGCCACGAGAGCGAGTCCACCGACCGCCATCAGGAGGAACGTGACGTTGAGGGACTCTGTGTAGAAGATGGCGATGACGGCGATCGCGCCGATGTCGTCGACGATGGCGAGAGCGAGGAGGAAGAGCTTCGCTCCAACGGCGACCCGGGAGCCGAGGAGTGCCACGACACCGACTGAGAAGGCGATGTCGGTGGCCATGGGGATCCCCCATCCACGGATCGCCTCTGGGTCACCGGTCGGAATGACGAAGGCGAGGTAGATGAGCGCAGGGATCACCATGCCACCAAGTGCAGCGAGTGCCGGCAGCGAGGCCTTCTTGATCGAGTTGAGCTCACCGACGACGAGCTCACGCTTGATCTCGAGGCCGACCACGAAGAAGAAGATCGCCATCAACCCGTCGTTGATGAGGAGTTTGAGATTCTCGTTGAGGTGGATCGGACCGAAGATCAGTTCGAACTCCGTGTTGAAGAGGGCGAAGTAACTCTCGTACCACGGCGAGTTGGCCCATGCGATCGCGATGATCGCGGCGATGAGGAGAAGGATGCCACCGGCTGCCTCGACCCGCGTGAACTGAAGGACCGGACGCAGGAACCGCTTCGGCACCAGGGCGTCCGATTCGATCCATGTGTCGTGAATACGGTCTTGGATTTCGGCCATCGAGCCGCAAGCCTAGTGAACTGGCGGGTGGAGACCCATGCCATGGCAAGGCCGTTACCATCGGCGTACGTGGGAGGAGCCGGTTGCTCATCGACATCATCAGGGTGCTTGCGGGTCTCGTGATCCTCATCGTGGCTGCGGATCGTCTCGTGCTGTCCGCCGTGCGTATCGCAAAGACGCTCAACGTATCGACGATCATCATCGGTGCGGTCATCGTTGGCTTCGGGACGTCTGTCCCCGAGTTCGTCGTCTCCTCGGTCGCCTCGGCTCAGGGGAACCTCGACCTGGCGTTGAGCAACGTCGTGGCATCGAACACATCCAACATCACGCTCGTCCTCGGAACGGCCGCCGTGATCACTGCGATCTCGACCAAACACGCGGTGATCAAGCGCGAAGGTGTGCTGATGCTCGCCGCTGTTTCAGCGCTCGCCGTCATGCTCTTCCCCCAGTCGGTCACCCGTGTCGAAGGAGCCGTGCTCGTCGTGGGGATGGCCGCAGCTATCTGGGCACTCGTGCGGTGGGGCAAGGAGAGCACCAACGAGGAGGCAGACGGGGAGCTCGATGAGATCGAAGCGGATCCCGACCGTCTCTGGATCGAGGTGATCTACGGGGTCGCCTCACTGATCGCGACCATCGCAGCAGGCCAGCAGCTCCTGGTGGGAGTCGAGAACATCGGATCGGCGATCGGTCTCTCGGTGGTGTTCATGGGCCTGATCACCGGGGTCGGTACGAGTCTTCCGGAGCTCTCGGCGGCGATAGCGGCGTCGCGCCGCAAACAATCCGACCTCGTGCTCGGCAACGTCCTCGGCTCGAACGTGTTCAACTCACTCGGGGTTGCCGGCCTTGCAATCGTGGTGCGACCGGGAACCCTCACGGCGTTGAGCCCCCTGCTCGTCGGGATGATGGTGGCTACGGCACTCTTCGCCGGTCTCTTCGCCGCAACGGCGCAGCGCATCACGAGGCTCGAGGGTTTCGTGCTCGTCCTCATGTTCGGTGTCTACGCCGCAATGTCATTGTGAAGCCGTCGAACGCCTCGATCATCGCTGCGCTTCGTCAACTCGTCGACTACACCCGGCTCGAAGATGGGCAGAGCCAGTCCTTTCGCACGAGGGCGTACGAGAAGGCCATCGACGCCATCGCCGTATCACCGAGTGATGTTGCAGATCTGTCGGTCGAAGAGCTCAAGGCGATCGACGGTATCGGTGATTCGACGGCTCGAAAGATCGTCGAGTACGTCGCGAACGGCCGCATCGGGAAGGTCGAGCGCCTCAAGGAACGCTTTCCGCCATCGATGCTCGACCTGATGAAGATCCCCGGCCTTGGGCCCAAGACGGTCCTCATGCTCAAAGAGCATCTCGGAGTCGTGGACGTTGCGGGGCTGCAGGAGGCGCTCGACAAGCAGCTCCTACGGGACCTCCCCGGCCTCGGGGCAAAATCGGAGGAGAAGATCGCCCGCTCCATCGAGCTCCTCGGTATCCACTCGAGCGAATCACGGACACCGATCTACGATGCCATGACGATTGCGATGAGGGTGATGGACGAGCTTCGCTCATCGGTTCGAAACGGTCGGATGGAGTACGCCGGAAGTCTTCGGAGGTTGTCCGAGACGATCGGTGATGTCGACATCCTGGTTGGATCCGACGATCCTGAGGTGGTCATCGCCCATTTCCTCGAGCTTCCCGGCATCACAGCGACGCTCGGAGCGGGGGGCACCAAGGCCTCTGTCGTCATCGACGACGTGATCCAGGTCGACCTACGTGTCGTTCCGGAGGGCAACTTCGGCGCAGCGTGGCTCTACTTCACGGGTTCCAAAGGACACAACATCGAACTGCGGCAGCGCAGCCTCGATCGGGGGCTCACACTCA
>JAJRYI010000129.1 GCA_024275815.1 Actinomycetes bacterium
GACGCCACTTCCTCGACCTCGGCGTCGACGTCGACACCGAGGAGATCACGGTGGTCGGGGTCGGCGACATGTCCGGAGACGTCTTCGGCAACGGGATGCTCCTCTCGAGACACCTGAGACTCGTCGCAGCCTTCGACCACCGCAACATCTTCATCGACCCGGACCCCGATCCGCAGACGGCGTGGACGGAACGTAACAGGCTGTTCCACCTCGAACGGTCGTCATGGGAGGACTACGAGACATCCCTCATCTCGGAGGGCGGCGGTGTGTTCCCCCGTTCGGCGAAGGTGATCCAGCTCACGCCCCAGATCCAGCAGGTACTTGGAACCGATGAAGCGGAACTGACACCGAACGAACTCATCCAGCGCATCCTCACCGCACCGGTCGATCTGTTGTGGAACGGTGGGATCGGTACGTACGTCAAGTCGCATCTCGAGACGAGCGAAGTGGTCCAGGACCGCTCCAACGACGCTGTGCGGGTGAACGGGCGCCAGTTGCGATGCAGGGTCGTGGGCGAGGGAGGGAACCTCGGTCTCACCCAGTTGGGGCGGATCGAGTTCGAGCGAAACGGTGGGCGTGTCTTTGCCGACTTCATCGACAACTCGGGAGGTGTCCACGCATCCGACCGTGAGGTCAACATCAAGATCCTGCTGCGCATCGCCGAGTCTTCGGGCACGATCGATCGTGAAGAGCGCGACCGAATCATCGAGTCGGTCTCAGATGAGGTCGTCGAGGCGATCCTCTACGACAACTTCCTCCAGGCGCAGATCATCTCGCAACGCTCCTCGACCTCGGCGCGTTTCATCGAGGCGTACTCGGACCTCATGGACAGGCTCGAACGCGAGGGGATCCTCCATCGTGAGATCGAGTTCCTTCCCTCGAGCGAGGAGATGGCCCAGCGTGCAAGGGAAGGTGCGGGTATGGCTCGCCCCGAGCTCGCCGTCCTCCTTGCGTACGCCAAGCGGAGCCTCGCCGAGCACCTCATGAACTCGAGTCTGCCCGACGATCCTCACTTCGACACGGATCTTCTCTGCTACTTCCCGTCTGCGATCGTCGAGCGGTTCACCGACGAGATCCACGAACATCCGCTGCGCCGTGAGCTGATCGCCACGATCGTTGCCAACCAGGTCCTCAACTCCCAGGGTGCAACGTTCTACTCGAGACTGCGCACCCTCACGGGTGCATCGGCTGCAGCGATCGTGCGGGCGTACCGCATCGCGAGAGCGGTCACGGATGCCCCGGCCCGATGGGCGGACATCGAGGAGCTCTCGGGACGGGTGGACCCCGACACGGAACGGATGATGCTCAAGGACATCGACGGTCTGGTCACACTCGTCACACGCTGGTACCTCCAGCACCCGTCCGATCGCACGATCGACGAGGAGATCGAACTCGCACGAGACGACTTCGCCAAGTTGTCGGACGGCTTGTCGCACATGCCGTCGCCGTCGTGGCGTGAGCCGTATCAGGCGGTCGTGGACGAACTCCTCGCCAAGGGTGTACCTGAGAAGCTCGCAGTGAGGCACGCCTACCAGCGCGCGTTACGGCGGGGTCCCGACATCGTCGACCTCGCGCACCGTTTCGACCGCGACGTCGTCGACGTCGCTGCGCTCTACACCCGCTCGAGTGACCTGTTCCGGATCGGCTGGCTGGAACGCCAGATCCGTCTCCTCCCGGGTTCGACGACGTTCGAGCGTCTCGCCGTGGAGTCGCTGCGTGACGATCTTCAGGCACTGCGCCGGGACTTCGTCGCCTCGGTGCTCGGTGAAGCCGACGGATCGATCGACGAGTTCCTCGCCGCTCACGAACGCATCGCTCCGAGGCTCGACCGGTGGTACCAGTGGCTGTCTCGTGACGGGATCCAGGACGTCTCGGCGGGCCTGATCGCCGTGCGTCGCCTCCGCCAGCTGTTGCTGGGTATGTAGAGGGAGACCGTTACCGAACGAATGGTCGGTTGTTATGCTCTCGTGACCCACCACGAGGAGATGTGATGCCCGAGCCGTCTCGCGAAGAGCAGTTCGCTGCGATCATCGATGCCGATGACAAGATCGAACCTCGCGATTGGATGCCAGACGGGTACCGGGCGAGCCTGATCCGCCAGATGGCTCAGCACGCCCACTCTGAGGTCATCGGGATGCAGCCCGAGGCCAACTGGATCACCAGGGCACCGACGTTGATGCGCAAGTCCATCCTCATCGCCAAGGTCCAGGACGAGGCGGGTCACGGCTTGTACCTGTACTCGGCCGCAGAGACGCTGGGGGTGTCGCGTCACGAACTC
>JAJRYI010000130.1 GCA_024275815.1 Actinomycetes bacterium
CCGACCGCCACGATGAGCAGTCCCGCCCCGATCATCGACCACCCGAGCCGTTCGCGTCCGGTCAAGTGACGGCTGCGCTGCAGGTACAGCCACCCTGAGGCCATGGTCCCGATGAGCACCGCGGCGAACCCAACGGCGTCGGCAATCTCCGTGCTGGCGACGATCGTTATCACCGCACTGATCCCTAGGAAAACGAACATCGCAATCGCACCGGATCCGAACCGGGTTTCTGCTCGCTCGGCCGGTGGCGCGACGAAAGTGTCAGAGGTCATTGCATCGTTATCGGCAACGATGGCTCAGAGTTGAAGGAGTTCAGCGCAGATCGACGTCGGTGTCCATCGGCACGACCAGATCGGGAACATGGCGGGCGAGCGCATCCATGAAACCCTCGAGATGCTCAGGGTCCTGGTAGAGCGTGTTCGTGAACCGGATGCCATCCATCCCCCACGGTACCGCAGGGAACCCCGACACGTTCGCGTAGAAGCCGTCGGCCATCAACCGTCGGACCAGTTCAACGGCGTTGTGTGGCGTTCCCACACGAACGAACCAGATCGGCGTCCTCTCGAGAGACATCGCGGGCAACTGTGCCTCGACGAGCCGATCACGCACGTAGTCGATGCCCGCCATGAGTCGCCGTTCCCTCTGGTCCCGCTCGGGAGACAGATGAATCTCTGCCGCTGCGACGGCAGCACCTAGTTCGGCGGGGTGGAGCGGTCCCGAGAACGTGAACGTGGCACCCACGAGGAGCACCTGTTCGGCCATCTCCCCGTCGGGCAGTACCAGAACCGACCCGCCCGCTCCCCATGACTTGGCGAGTGACCCGATCACGATCATCCGCTCGTGGAGCGGTACCTGGGACAACACATGGCCTTTGCCATGCGTTCCCCGCCACCCGACACCGTGCGCATCGTCGAAGTAGACGTGGAGGTTCGGGTATGTGTCGACGAGCTCCATGATCTCGGTGACCGGCGCCGTGTCTCCGTACATGGAGTAGATCCCGTCTGCGAGATACCAGACTTTGTTGTGATCGCTCGCTGACTCGGCGAGGGCCACGTTGAGAGCGGCGACATCGTTGTGAGGAAGATGCCGGACGTGAGCGCCGAGTCCTCGCAAGGCGTGCGCGGTGAGCTGGACCGAGGCATGCACCTGATGGTCGAGGAGAACGAGATCACCGGGACGCACGAGCACCGGCAGCACCGAGAGGTGCCCCAGTGTCGTGGTGGTCGGGATGAGGATCGTCCCCCCAAAGATGCGTTCGAGCCTGGCTTCGAGGTTTGAGTAGAGGTCGATCGATGTGTACGCCGTCGAGGAGGAGAACACGGGACCGAAGCGTTCGATGGCAGCGATCGCACCTGCCTTCAGACGATCGTCGACGTTGAGACCGAGATAGGCGCAGGAGCCGAAGTTGACCAACTCGCGCCCATCGATCGTGATCGATTCACCGGTCGACGCCTGCTCCTCGACGTGGAGCCGCATCAACCCTCCGGTGATCGCGAGATCCATCTGAGCCTTCACCAGTTGCAGGACTCGCTCACGCTCCGCTACGAGATCCATGCCACCGCCGTAGCCTTTCGCATCGTTCGTCATGGTCCGTTCACCTCGATCGTCATCGGTCGTGAGCTGATGACCCTACATCGCCAACCCGATTCGACCGTGGACCGTACTGCAACATCCCGACAACCGTGCGCGATCTGCACCCACGCCAACGATGCACTCGAAGAGGGAAA
>JAJRYI010000011.1 GCA_024275815.1 Actinomycetes bacterium
CGGGACATCGACCGGGCCTTCCTCCCACTTGCCCGCACGTACAGCGACACGCTGTACGGGGACCGGGAGACTTCCGTCGCGGTGATCGAACGGGCGACCGAGGCCCACAGCGAAGCACAACGGCACTTGACGACTCGATACTCAGGGCTCGAGAGGGTTCTCGCAGCCTACCGACCGACCCGCATCATCACCCGATGGCAGAGGTTCCGCGGTCAGCGAAACGGGCGAAAGCGACGTCGCGGGCACCCACCGAAGCGGTGACGTAGACGTTGACGCCGGAGGTCTGGTCAGCCTGAGGCTTCGGTCGCTTCCGACTTCACATCGTCCTCGACCATGGCCAGCATCGTGCGGAAGCTATCTCGATCGAGTTCGAACTTCGTCACGTCGTCTTCGACATCTTGGGCGATCTCGTCGATCTTGACGAAGAACGCCAACTGGCCTTGTCGCAGCGCGTCGAGGATCTCGTCATCATCGTGGGCGATGGCGAAGATCGACTGACCATCGGTGATCAGCTTGACGTTCGAGAGTTGCTCGTCCATGTCGCCCGTCCTGCGGAGGTAGTCCCAAGCTCTGCGCACGCGCTGGATCGACAAACCGTTGTCGAGGAGGCTCTTCACCACACGGAGTCCAACGAGGTCCCGGAAGCTGTAGATACGACGACGGCCTGGGCGGCCATCGGTGGTCTGAATGGACGGTTCTACGAGTCCGACCTTGTCCCAGTATCGAAGCTGATGAGGTGTGCATCCAGTCAGCTCGCACGCCTGTGCAGCAGTGAAACCCTCCAAGGCCCATCTCCCTTTCGTTCATCGAGCGGGCGAAGTGAGCTGCCCGCCGTGTCGTTTACTGCTTACCCGCTCTTGGCGTCGAGCCAAGGTGGTGGGCCATCCTAGTCACCCTGTTGCCACCTACGCTCGAAGCGCTCCATGAACGATTCGAGCATCCCGGTCGAGCCGCGCGCTTCACGATGCACCCCCACCGAGTGCGCCATCCACCCCGCCGATCCGACCATGATCAGGAAGCCCAGTCCTGCAATCGCCCAGGACCTCGTGAACGAGGAGAACATCACCACTGCGCCCAGGAGAAAGACGACCGCTGCGACGCGCATCTTCCAGCGGTCGCTGCCGGTTCGCACGGCCTTCGCGACCTTCTGGGCCAGCTTCGGGTCTTCTTCATACAGCTGACGCTCGATCTCATCGAGAATCTTCTGCTCGTGCTCGTTCAGCGGCATTTCGCTCTCGTTGGTCGACGAGTGACTTGCACCCCACAGTATACCGCGCGTGCTCGTACCCGCTACGGACGAAATGTCGCATTCGGGTCATACACATCCAGGCGATCAGCGACGTACAGTTGCCCGATGCGCACGCTCATCCTGATTCGTCACGGCGAGGTCTCGAACCCCCGGCACGTGGTGTACGCCGATCTCCCGGGGTTCGATCTGTCCCCCGTAGGGGTGCTCGAGGCACACGCGGTGGGCAGACACCTTGGTGACACGCCGATCGATGCCATCGTGTCCTCTCCCATGCCACGTGCGCTTCACACGGCGGTGGCGATCGCCGCGCGTCAGGGTCTCGAAGTCCACCTGGACACTCGGCTGGCCGAAACAGGCATGTACCCGGGCTGGACCGGATTGCGCTGGGACGAGGTCGACACGATCCATCATGAGCAGCTCACCGCGTATCTGAGGAACGCCGCGGCCCTCGACGACGTCAGCGAAACGATCCACGTCATCGCGGACCGTATGACCCGTGCCGTCGACGATGCGTTCTCCGACGGAACGCGGATCGTTGCAATGGTCGGCCATCAGGACCCCATCCAGGCGCTGCGCCTCACGCTCTCGGGACGACCGATGTCGGATCTGCGGCGAGATCCGCCCGGTCACGGATCGGCAACGACGCTCGTGTCCTCCGACCCGCAACGGCCCTGGGTCGAGACGTCGTCGTGGGAACCACGCCTCGATGCCGGACGCGCCGAAGAAGACGAGAACCGGTACACTCCCACCACCGAGATCGAGGAGCGCCTTGGATAGTCGAAGCATCTTGAAGTCGACGTTGCTGGTCGTCGGTATCTTCGCTGTCCTTCTCGTGCTCGGAACATTGAACACATCCGCCCCGTCGACGGCGACGATCGAGGCAGACCGCCAGCCGACCACGACCACGACGACCGAGCCACCACCCGAGGGCGTAGCCGTCGTCCTCATCGACAACGGCGTGTTCCGTCCGGCGAACCTCAAGCTCGACCTCAACGAGGTCTGGACGGTCAAGTGGATCAACGAGGATGCGCGAGAGTACGTACTCGTCGATAGCGACGGGAACTTCGAGGTCACCCTGGCAGAGGGCGACACGTTCGAGTTCGACTACTCGACACTCGAGCCCGGCATCCACAGGTACAAGGCATTGATCGGTTTCCAGCGGATCCCCGGATCGGTCGACTCGCGCCCCGATCAGTAGCCGTATCGTTGGATTGGTGCCGTGGCACGTTTCCCCATCCTCATCGGTGCCGTCGCCGTAGCAGCCGCGGTCGTGGGTGCTGCGGCTCTCGCAGCGGATCCCGGGGGCTTCGATCCGGGAGCGACCATGATCGTTCTCGCCGGCACGATCGTGGCAGCAGTCTCCGCCTTCGTAGGTCTCGTACTCGTGCGCGCTCCGTGGGGACGGTGGTCTCTGCTTGGCACCGTGATCATCGGCCTCCTCCTCGCATCACTCGCCGGTGGATGGTTGTTCTGGCTGGACCTGCTTCTCGCTGCCATCGCCACAGTGGGCATCACCGGCCCGTGGCTGCTCCTTTGGGTTCGCCACGCTCCGGCAGCCGATGCACCCAACCCTGCGGTGGTCGCCCTGATCTCTGTGGGGGCCGTGACCCCTCTCTTCGTGGGTCTCACCGCACTCGGTGGACTCTCGCCGGCCCATGTGGTGTTGATCGTGATCGCCATGGTCTCGTCATGGGCTTACGGGCGTGGCATCGGCCTCGGGACATGGGGGCTGCGGTTCGCTGTCCCCATCGCCGGGATCGTTGCAACAACCGCTACCGCCTGGCCCGCGACACTGCTCCTCGGTGCGGCGGTGCTGGCAACGACCATCGTGGCATGGCTTCCCGATGCACGCCGCGCAACGAACGTCGTGACGCCACCGCTGCCCGCACCCGTGGCACGAAAGGATGACGGAGCCGACCATGCGTCCGAGTGACTTCCTCTCGATAGCCGTCAACGCTCTCTTCGGCGCAGTGACCGGGTGGCTGCTCCTCGGCACTGCCGGCAGTGCCGCCGGAGCCGTCCTCGGCGCCGCTTTCGGCTACGCAGCGGCACGTTTCAACGTCCGACCTGCGATCGCGATGACGGTGTTCGTCGGGGCCATGACGGGCGGCCTGATCGGTTCGAGCATCGTATCGACGATCTGCCTCCCCAACACATGTACGGCCCTCGAAATCGTCGCGGGGATCGTCACTGCGATCGCCGCGTTCATCGGCGTAGGGATCGTCGCTGCACTCGTGACCCGCTCCTTCGATGAGTACAACGAACGCGTGGACGCGGGGTTGCCGCCGACGGGAGTCGGGTGTGAGGTCGAGGAAGGCGATCGGCCATCGGCCATCGGCCATCGGCAGAACGAGAACGAAGTAGACGATCCCGCCACACCCGACCGTCCCACCTTCAGGGGGGACAAGCGAACGCAGTGAGCCGCAGGCCGAAAGCCGTCGGCCGAAAGCCGACATCCGTCTGCTATCAGTCGACCTTTCCGAAGACCAGAGACACGTTGTGGCCTCCGAAACCGAACGAGTTCGTCATCGCCGTTCGTACCGGGACCTCACGTTTGACATTCGGAACGTAGTCGAGATCGCACTCTGGATCGGGAGTCTCGTAGTTGATCGTCGGCGGGATGACCCCGTCACGAATAGCCAGGATGCACGACAAGGACTCGATCGCACCGGCAGCACCGAGGAGGTGCCCCGTCATCGACTTCGTCGATGAGATCGGCACCGTGTACGCGACCTCTTCACCGAACGCGGTCTTGATCGCTGCTGTTTCGGTCTTGTCGTTGGCAGGTGTCGACGTTCCGTGAGCGTTGATGTAGTCGATCGCAGAGGGCTCGAGGCCTGCATCGAGCATCGCCGCCTGCATCGAGCGAGCCGCACCCCCTCCCCCTGGCCGTGGCAACGTGATGTGATATCCGTCCGCAGACATGCCGTAGCCGAGTACCTCGGCGTAGATCCGTGCGCCACGAGCGACGGCACGTTCGTGCTCTTCGAGGATGAGGACGGCAGCGCCTTCACCCATGACGAACCCGTCCCGGTTGAGGTCGAACGGTCTCGAGGCGCCTTGCGGATCGTCGTTGTTCGTGCTGAGCGCTCTCGCCTGGGCGAATCCCGCCATGGCGAACCGCGTGATCGCGGCCTCTCCCCCACCTGCAACCATCACGTCGGCGGCACCGCGGGCGATCACCGCAGCAGCGTCACCGATCGCGTTCGCCGATGCCGCACAGGCCGTCACCGTCGTCGAGTTCGGACCGTAGAGATGGAAATCGATCGAGGCCACCCCGCCTGCCATGTTCGAGATGATCTTCGCGATGCCGAACGGCGACATACGCCGTGGCCCCTGGGAGTTGAGAACCCCTACTTGCTCTTCGAGCGTCTCGACGCCGCCTATCCCCGTTCCTGCAAGAACGCCTGCACGCAGCGCGTCGGGATCTTCTTCGTCATAGGAGATGTCTGCATCTTCGAGAGCCTGCTTGGTAGCAACCCAGAAGTACTGGCTCGATCGGTCGAGGCGCCGCGCATCGCGCCGCGACATGTACTGCTCGATATCGAAATCCTTGATCTCGGCAGCGATCTTGGCTGTGATGTCCGAGACGTCGATCCTCTCGATGTCAGACACCCCGCTCTTGCCAGCGAGGATGTTCGACCAATAGGTTTCGACGTCCAACCCGAGGGATGTCACGGACCCGAGGCCGGTGACGACCACCCTGCGCTGATTCACGATGTCTCCTAGCCGTTGAGTTTCTGCTCTACGAGATCGACTGCCTGGCCGACGGTTCCGATGGACTCTGCCTCTTCATCGGGGATCTGCACACCGAAGTTGTCCTCGAGCGCCATCAAGAGTTCGACGACGCCGAGCGAGTCGACCTCGAGGTCCTCTTCGAAACGGGCCTCCATCGAGATGGCATCGGCGTCCAACCCCAGTTCCTCGACGAGGAGTTCCCTCATCTTCGATTCGATCTCTGCTCGTTCCATGGCTCGCGCCTCCCTGTGTCTATAGAGCCAGCCCGCCGTCGACGACGAGCGTTTGGCCGGTGATGTACGAAGCACCGTCGGATGCAAGATAGCGAACGACGGACGCCACCTCTTCCGGGCGGCCGAGGCGGCCCAAAGAGATCTGTTGGATGACGCCTTCGGCAACCGTGTCGCCGAGTGCATCGGTCATGTCTGTTGCGATGAAACCGGGGGCGATCGCGTTGACGGTGATCCCGCGCGATCCCACCTCTTTGGCGATCGACTGTGTGAAGCCGATGATCCCGGCCTTGGATGCCGCATAGTTGCTATGACCGGGGTTGCCGGATACCCCGGACACCGAACTGATGGAGATGATGCGACCCGCTCTCGCCCGGATCATCGGCTTGAGCGCGGCCTTCGTGCACAGGTAGACCGACCGTAGGTTCGTCGCGATCACCCTGTCCCACTGATCGACACCCATACGCAACAGCAGCCCATCATCGGTGATCCCCGCGTTGTTCACGAGCACCGACACCGCACCGATCTCCCCGGCAACGGTGGCGAACATGTCGGCAACCTGATCAGCGTCTGAGACATCTGCCTGGATCGGGATCGCCGTCCCGCCACCTGACACGATGTCGTCTACCACACGCTTGGCCCCTTCGACGCTGCGGGCGTAGTTCACGGCTACGGCGAATCCGTCGGCTGCGAGAGCACCTGCAACGGCTGCACCGATGCCTCGCGAGGCCCCCGTGACGAGTGCAACGCCGCTCATGTGTGTAGTGCCTTCTGGTTGGCCAGGACCATCTCGAGTGCGGTCATCTCCGGCTCGGGGAGGTCGTCGTCGATCGTTTCGATCGGGTCGACTCGTGAGCCCCACTCGAGAGCGACGGCACCCCACGTCATCCCTGCCCCGAAGGCCACGAACACCATCTTGTAACCGGGTTGGATACGACCCTCGGCGACTGCCTCGGCGAGCGCGATGGGGATCGTGGCCGCAGACGTGTTGCCGTATCGGTGGATGTTGACGAACACCTTGTCCTCAGAGACACCGACGCGTCGCCTGACTGCATCGATGATCCGGATGTTCGCCTGGTGAGGGATGAGGAGATCGATCTCCTCGAGATCCCACCCTGCCATCTCGGCGGCATGCACGACGGACTCTTCCATGCGTACGACAGCGTTGCGGAAGATCTCTGCTCCGTCCATGACGATCGCCGTGTCCATCTCGCTACCGATGAACTCCGTGCCGACACCGTGCGCCGTGAGGGCCTCTGCACCGTTGCCGTCGGAACCGAGCAGCGTCGCCTGCATGCCCTCGGACTCCTCTGTGGCCTCCAGGATCACAGCGCCCGCCCCGTCCCCGAAGAGCACTGCGGTTGAACGCTCTTCGAGGTTGAGGAACGATGAGATCCTCTCCGATCCGATCACGAGCACCTTGTGGGCCTGGCCTGTGGCAAGAAGACCGTGCCCCATCGAGAGTCCGTAGAGGAAGCCGGTGCAACCTGCGTTGAGATCGGTTGCAGCCGCGTTGAGGGCTCCGATCTTGGCTTGCACGTAGCACGCCGTCGAAGGGATCTGCCGATCGGCGGTGCAGGTCGCAACGATGATGTAGTCGAGGTCCGAGGCGTCGAGGCCTGCTGCTGCAAGTGCGCGTTTGCCCGCAAGGGCAGCCATGTCGGAGTTGTTGACATGGGATACGCGCCGCTCCTTGATCCCGGAACGTGATGTGATCCATTCGTCCGAGGTGTCGACAACGCTCGACAGATCATCGTTGGAGAGGATGGACTGGGGGACGCACTTTCCCCAGCCTGTGATAGTGGCGTTCATGACTGTGGTTCCTTCCCTGAGGGAGTCATTGTACGGACACCACACTCGCGACTTCACGCGCTTGGTCGATGCTCGACACGACGTGGATCGTTGCGCCATCCACGGTCCGTTTGGCGAGTCCGGC
>JAJRYI010000131.1 GCA_024275815.1 Actinomycetes bacterium
CCCTCCTCGACGAGCGTGGTCAGCATCTCGGAGTGGTGGATAACCGTGTACTCGCCACCGAACTGCGGGTACTCGTTCCCGAGGGTGTTGAAGCAGTGTGGGCACTGGGTGATGATCTTGTCGATACCAAGGTCGTTGAGCGTCTCGATGTTCTGCAGAGCGAGGCCCTGGAAGACGTACTCGTTGCCGGTCCTTCGCGCTGGATCTCCTGTGCACAGCTCCTTGGCACCCAGGATGGCGAAGTCGACGCCCGCCTTGTGAAGGAGCCGGGCGGTCGCAACCGTCACGTTCTTGTTCCGATCGTCGAAGGAACCTGCACAACCGACCCACATGAGGTACTCGGCAGTGACCCCCGGCTCCCCGAGCCTCTTCACCTCGAAGTCCAGCTGATCCGTCCAATCCCCCCGGGTGTTCTGGTCGACCCCGTAGGGGTTCGACGAGTTCTCCATCGAGACGTACGACCGCCCAAGCTCGGACGGAAACTCTGCCTCCATGAGCGACAGGTACCTGCGCATGTCGAGGATCTTGTCGAGGATCTCGATGTCCGCAGGGCAGATGTCGTCACAGGCACGACACGTCGTGCACGCCCAGAGCTCCTCAGGTGTGATGAGTTCGAAGACGTTGTCCGATGTGACGGTGATGGCACCGTCGACCCCTACCGGAGGCGATTGCGGATCGTTCCCGGACAGCGATGCGACCGTGCCGAGCTTGAGGACGATCTCTCTTGGATCGAGGGGTTTCCCCGTCGTGTTCGCAGGGCACACAAAGGTACATCGCCCACAGATCGTGCACGCGTCCGTGTCGAGGAGTTGCTTCCAGGTGAACTCCCCAACGGTGGAGGCGCCAACGGTTTCGATGTCAGTCGCTTCCATGAGGTTCGGCATCTCACGCATGGCGCCTTTGGGGCGCTCCCGGGGGGACAGGGCGAGGTTCGCAGGCGTCGTCACCATGTGACGAAGCTTCGTCACCGGAAGGATGACCAGGAACGCAACGAATGCGACGACGTGTGCGATCCACCACACCTGATGGATACCGCTCGCCGATGCGACCGGAACGAGGTTCGAGAGGGGGTACCCGATGAAGGACCACCGCTCGAAGTCCGGCTGGCCCACCAGGGCTATCCGTGCGGCCTCTGTCGCAAGTCCGGTGATCCCGATCGCAGCGAGCACGAACAGGATCCAGGCATCCTCGGGTCGTGTCTTGGTGCGTATCCGCCACGGCCTGACGAGGTACCGACGGATCGCCGCCCACAGGACACCAGCGAGGAACGCGATCGCCGCAGCATCGAGCGCTGCGGAGTACGCCATGTAGGAGTTGCCCTGCAGGAACTTGTAGTCGACCGGAAGAAGATGATCGATCTCGAGAATCGTCGTTCCGATGAACAAGACGATGAACCCGTAGTAGATGAGCGCGTGCATCAACCCTGACGCAGGATCCTCCATCACCGTGCGCATCGACACGCCTTCGCTGAAGCGATGCAGACGCCGTTTCAGGTCACCGGAACGACGCTCCCATGTTCCGCGCTCCCAGTGCGCCGCTCGCCGTGCGAACAGCCCGATCGAGAGACCAAGGGCCGCTGCAACCATGACATAGAACATGGCAACGAGGAGTTCCTGGATGTTTCCGAACACCTCACGTCCGACCTCGAAGTGTGGCTCCTCAGGCAGTGTCCCGAGCCACCACAGGACGAGTGTCCCGACGACGGCTGCTCCAGCCATGACACCGAGGACCTTCGAAGCGGTGCTTCGCTGTGAAGCCTCCTGCTCCGTCTCAGCATCGGTCACGGTCACACGGCCCTCCTTCGTTCGGGACAGTGTGATTGTAAACGGCCGATCACACCGTCCAGATCCTCAGACAACCGAGCCGGGTGACCCGTCGCCGGATCATCAAGACTCGGTTGGAGGCTCCGACTGTGCTTCCGCCTGGGGAGTCGACTCCTCGACGACAGGCGCGGACGTCGTCAATCCGAGTTCAGCCTTGAGCTCCTCGAGCTTGGCATCCGCTTGGGAGACGTTGATGGCGGCACGGAGTTCCGCCTCGGCGCCCTCCGGAGTCGCTTCGTAGAGTTCCGCCCGTGCCATCGCCTCGGCCTTGCGCTTCTCGATCTTGGCTTCGACCTGGTCGAGGGAAGGACCCGGATCCGACAACGAAGTAGACATGGTCGCGACGGCCTCGTTGACGGCCTCCTGCATCTTGGCCTGTTCGAGCTGACCGAGGAGCTCCATACGCCTCGCCGAGAGCTCCTGGAGCTTCATCGAGTTCTGCTGCACGGAGACTTTCGCCTGCTCCGACTGGTTCTGGGCAACGGAGTACTGCTCCTTGAGGGACGCGAGGTTGTTCTCTGCAGCCTGGAGCTTCATGGCCATCGACTGGGCAGCCTGCGTCCACTTCTCCACGGCAGCGGTGTCGCCGGCCTTGCCGGCTTCCTCGGCCTTGAGTATGGCCTGCTTCGCCATCTCGCGGGCTTCTCCGGCGTCGTCTGCGGCGCGTTCGATCTGACTCTCGAGTTGGGTGCGGTGCGCGACCACTTTGGCGGCCTGGTTCCTCAGTTCCTGATCCCGCTTCTTTGCCTCGTTGATCGCTGCCTCGATCTCGATCTTGGGATCCATGGCGTTTTCAGCAGTTGTGGTGAACAGGGCCTTGATGTAGGCCCAGATGCGAGAGAACATGTCGCCCCCGGGGAGTGCTTGATGAGTATGTCGATTCGATACTAGGGATTCGGGACGCGGTAGGCGGGCGATGAGAGATCCCGCGTCTCTCCGTCCCCCCTTCAGGGGGGACAAGCGAGTCTGCGAGCGAGGGGGAGTGCGAGCCTGCGAGCCCGGTACGGCAAGAACCAGAGTTTCTCTGCCATCCTCCTACATCGCCGCGACGCTTCGTCTACCGCCTGCGGCCTCCACCGCGCATACGGGGAGCGGAGCGCGAACTGCCACCAGACGACCGCGACCCTCCGAAGGATCTCCCGCGACCCTTCCCACCCATACCGCGCAGGGCCTGTGTGGCGAGCACCGTAGCGAGCATCTCTGGCGCG
>JAJRYI010000132.1 GCA_024275815.1 Actinomycetes bacterium
GACTCGACGATGACGAGTTTCTTGGGCATGACCTTCCGATCGGATGAGTCGATGTACATGGATACGGCAGCCACACCGCCGTGTCAAGAGGTGCAACGGTTCAAGAACCTAGCCTATGTGCGGCGCGAATCCCTCATGCATACGCTCGACAACTCGGTCCCAGGTGTACTCCTGCTCAACGAATCGTCGCCCTGCACGGCCCATCTCGAGGGCTCGCTGCGGGTCACCGAGCAGGATCTCGAGGCCCTCTGTGAGGTCGCCGATGCTCGATACGACGAACCCCGTTTCACCGGGCAGGACCGTCTCTGGGGAGCCTCCCGAGTCACCTGCAAGGACGGGGAGACCCGTCGCTGCAGCTTCGAGGAACACGAGGCCGAGGCCTTCGAACTCGAGACCACCCCAGCGCGACTTGCACGGCATGGCGAACACGTCCATCGAGCGGTACAGATCCGCAAGGTCGCTCCAGGGCACGTCGACGGCGAACGTGGTCCTGACCCCGAGCTTGCTCGCCAGGGAACGGAGTTTCTCCTCAGTGCGCCCCGTGCCCACAAGCAGGACCTCGACGTCCCGATCGAGGCGGGCCACCGCTTCAAGGAGCCGGTCCTGTCCCTTCCTCGGTACGAACCTCGATACGCATCCAACGATGGGGACCTCGTTGTTCGGGGGTGATGCAGGGGGTGTGAACGTGTCGATCTCGACTCCGGCACCGATGGTCATGACCTCCCTGCCCGAGAGTGCTGAGACGTGCCGTGCGGTGAATCGACTGGTTGCAAAGAGCACGTCGGCGGCTGCGAGGGAGCGGCCGAGAAGCTGGCGGACCCCCGGGACGGATCCGGGCATGGTGAGCTCGGCACCGTGGCCGAGCACACCGAAGGGGATACCGGTCTCGTTGCGAAGCCACGGGCCGATCTGGGCAAGGGGGTGAGGCGCCCCGAAGAGCACAGCGTCCGGTTCGAAGTCGACCACGGCCGAGCGCACGAGTTCCTTCGTGGAGCGATCGGGGAGCATGTAGGTGCGCCGTCCCCGAACGACGTCGCTCTCGGCTGCGGTGACACGGTCGTCGTGCGGTGCAACGACGAGGACGGGGTCGTCGATGGCGTCGACGAGGTTCTGGAGGTACATCTGGATCCCGCCGGGTTTGGGTGGATAGTCGTTCGTGACGAGGAGCAACCTCACGCGATGCCCTCGAGGTGGGGTGCAACGTTGTAGGAGCCGAGGACCGGACCACCGTCTGCGTAGATGACCGAGGACATCGATGTGTTGCGCGGCACGGGGAGCCGGTTCCGTTCGCCGAAGTCCAGGCCCATGAGGTTGACGGTGAACGCCCTGATCGCTGCGCCGTGTGAGACGACCCCGAGGTCCTTCCCTGTGTCGGCGACGACGGCGCCGAGCGCCTTTGTGAAGCGGTCTCCGGTCGCTGAGAACGTCTCCCCGTCCCCGCCGCGGGGAAGATCGCGGCCGTGCTCGAAGATCGCGGAGTACAACTCGGGGTCCCGCGTCGCAGCTTCGGCCGACGTCAGGTCCTCCCACGATCCGAAGCTCATCTCTGCGAACCCTTCGATCGGCTCCGGCTCGACGTCGAGTGCGTCACCGATGATCTGAGCGGTCTGTCTGGTGCGCCCGAGCGGCGATGTGAACAGGGCATGCATGTCCGGCACGTACCGCGTGACGGCTTTCGTCTGACGCCTGCCGAGGTCCGTCAGCGGACTGTCTGAGCGGCCCTGCCACCGGCCCCCGACGTTGCCTTCGGTCTGGCCGTGGCGGAAGATCGTGACGCGGGGCCCCGCGGGCCCGAAGTGGGTTGCGACGTCGTCGAGGTGGCCTGCGTCGTTGAACACGGTGAGTTGGGGTACCCCGTCGTCGGATACGGTGACGACCGTCGCCGATGTGTTGAAGGGAGGCATGATGCGCACCGAGCGGCCGGCAAGCCCGAGAACGTGGGCGACGAGGGCCCAGATGACACCACCGTGGGTCACGACGATGACTTCGCCGTCGTCCTCCATCGACGCGACGAGGATCTCGAACGCTGCGGTGATCCGTGAGCGGAACTTCGACATCAGTTCACCACCGCCCGGGGCGACGTCCTCCCCCGCGAAGAACGCTTCCATCTCTCCGGGGAAGCGGACCATGATCTCCTCGCTGGTGTACCCCTCCCACGCACCGACGTGGAACTCGCGCCACGCGGGGTCCGGGGTCACATTGGGCGTGATGGCTTCAGCGGTTCGCATCGTGCGGCTGAGATCCGAAGCGATGACCCTCGACGGTGCCCTCCCCATGAACCTCCCGGCGAGACGCTCGAGTTGGGCGACCCCGGTGTCCGAGAGGCCGGAGTCGTAGTTGCCCTGCCATGTGCGTAGACGGTTCGAGTTCGTCTCTGCATGTCGGATGAAGGTGAGGGTCTTGGCCACGCGTCGCTCCCGATACGATGGCCGTAGGCTAGAGCCATGCTGCACGTTGCCATCCTCGCCCAGACGGAGGTCAACCTCCCGTCTGCAGGTGGAGGGGAGATCTTCATCTGGCTTCTCCTCGGTGGCGGGATCGTCGGCCTGTTCCTCATCATCAACCGCACGAGGAAGCGCTCCTACCGCCACTACATGGACCGTGCCCGACGCGAAGCCGAACTGAAGGCCAACGACCCCGACATGAGACCTCCCGAGGAGTGAGCGGAGGCACCAGACTTCCGACTCCTCCGTCCTCCCTCGAGGTAGGACCGCGCGCCCGCGAGCCCACCCTCTTCCGTCCCCCCTTCAGGGGGGACAAGCGAGTCCTCGAGCGAGGGGGGAGGGCGCCAAGTCCTGCATGGATACGGTGCAACAGTCAACACCTCGCAACCCTTGGGGTGACACAAGAGACTCTGCCAGAACTGTGAACTGTCTCTACTTCCTCC
>JAJRYI010000133.1 GCA_024275815.1 Actinomycetes bacterium
CGTTTCGTCAGTCACCGTGTTGGTTTCGCGGTGTCGGGACCTGCACGTTTTCGGAGCAAGGTGCGTCGTTCTTCCATCCCCCTTTCAAGGAGGACGGGCGAGGGGTGTCAGCGACGAGCCAGGAGGATGGGGGCTCGAGTTGTGCCGGTGGGGCTTGGGTTTTCACTCTCCTGGCTCGAGGACTCGCCGGTCCTCCCTCGAGGGGAGGACGGAGGAATCGGAAGTCTCGAGACAGATGCAACCTCGTGGATTGAGGTCCATGGGGGGACGGAAGAAGGAGGCACCGGGTTTCACCCCCCCATCCACCGCTTTCTCGCTCTTGCGGCATCGCGCTACCGTACTGCCATGAGCCTCACCAGTGACCTCGAGCGACTGCTTGGACCGGAGCGGGTTCGTCATCATCCTCTTGATATCGCCGTTTTCGCGAAGGATGCGGGTGTTGTCCCGGGGACGGTGCTCGCCGCGGTTCTCCCCGAGACGACACAGGAGGTCGCAGCGATCGTTCGGATAGCGAACCGGCACGACACTCCGATCGTTCCCCGCGGTGCCGGGACGGGCCTTGCAGGAGGCGCCGTTCCAACGGACCCGGGGTTGCTCGTCGTGCTCACCCGCTTCACGTCGATCGAAGCCATCGACACGATCGGACGCACCGCATGGGTCGGGCCGGGGGTCATCAACCTCGACCTCTCGAAGATGCTCGTCGACGTCGGACTCCACTTCGCCCCGGACCCGTCCAGCCAGTCTGCCTGCACCATCGGAGGGAACGTCGGCACCAATGCAGGTGGACCGCACTGCCTCGCCGACGGAACGACTGTCGCCCACATCTACGCCGCGGAACTCGTCACGCCTCAGGGCGACGTCGTCGTCGTCGGTGGAGAGGCCCCGGACACGCCCGGGCTCGATCTGCGTGCGGTCGTCGTCGGATCCGAGGGGACGCTCGGGATCGTTACAAGGGTCCTCGTCAGACTGATGCAGAACCCGCCAGACGTCGCCACGCTCCTCATCGGGTTCCCATCGGTCGAGTCGGCCGCCGCGACCGTGTCCGATGTGATCGCCTCCGGCTTGATCCCGGCTGCGCTCGAGATGATGGACAAGGCAATGGTGGAAGCCGTTGAGAACTTCGTCCACGCCGGCTACCCCACCGATGCAGCAGCGGTGCTGCTTGCGGAAGTGACGGGCCCGACATCGAGCGTTCTCGCGGACACCGAGCGGGTTGCGGAGATCGCGCGTGGCCACGGTGCCACCGACGTGCGAGTCGCCACCGACGTCGCCGAGCGGGCACTGCTGTGGAAGGGCCGAAAATCTGCGTTCGGTGCCGTGGCGCAGGCCGCCCCCGACTACTACCTCCACGACACCGTCGTGCCCCGTACTCGACTCGTCGAGGTGATGAACCAGATCTACGAGATCGGTGACCGCTACGGCCTGATGATGCTCAACGTGTTCCACGCCGGGGACGGCAACTTGCACCCCCTCGTCGCCTTCGATGCGAAGGAGCCGGGCATGCTCGAGCGAGTCCAGGCTGCAGCCAAGGAGATGGTCAAGGCATCCATCGAGGTCGGGGGCTCCCTCTCGGGAGAGCACGGAATTGGCTTCGAGAAGCGGGACCTCATGCCGCTCGTGTTCTCAGCGGTCGATCTCGATGCACAAGCCAGGGTCAAGGAGGCGTTCGACCCCGATGGCAGGATGAACCCAGACAAGATCCTGCCGGCAGGCTCGCGATGTTTCGACGCAGCGGGGGTTCGACTGTGAGCGCCCTCCCCGAGAACGTCGTCGCCGCTTTGGTCGATTTCACGAGGGATGATGCCCCGCACGGTGTCACCGCGGGACTGGTCGTGGAGCCACACTCGAACGAAGATCTCATCGCGATCGTTTGTGCAGCGAGAGACAACGGCACGGCCCTGACCCCCGTCGGATCGGGATCGACGATGCAGGGGGCCGTCACCGACATCGCCGTCGTGACGAACGGGCTGGCGGGAGTCATCGACTACCAGCCGGACGACCTCACGGTCGTTGTGGGGGTCGGTACCACCCTCGGCGAACTCGAAGCGGCCCTCACCGATCGGGACCTGTCCGCCATCCTCCCCGAGAACTCGCCGGAGCGCACCGTAGGTGGCGTCGTCGCGTCGGGAACGTCGGGGTATCGCAGGCTCGGATACGGGCCGATCCGCGACCGTGTGCTCGAGGTCACGATGGTGACCGGCTACGGCGAAGTCGTGCGAGCTGGTGGACGCCTCGTCAAGAACGTCACCGGGTACGACCTGTCACGGCTTGCAACCGGTTC
>JAJRYI010000134.1 GCA_024275815.1 Actinomycetes bacterium
ACCAGCACCACAGCCGCGCCCACAACCACCACATCGTCGTCAACGACCACCACCACAGCCGCGCCCTGATCTCTCCTGAGTCGGTCACGCCATCGCCCAGATGAGCGACCTTCGGGTTACGACGAAGACCCGTCGCCCCCCGACAGGGAGCGGAAGAAGATCCGGCGGGAAGGGCTCTCGACAGAGCCGACGTCACGCTCTTTGACGATCGCGTCACACAACGGACCGATCGCCGCCGAGACCATCTCACGTGCGAGATCCTGGGAACCAACCGACTCGACCCCACCGATCGGTGTCACCGATCGGTAGCGCCCCAGATCGGGAACGTCGTTGATGAGAACCGGAAGCCGGCGCCCACCCACGGTGAGCGACTCGGGAAACGGGTCTTCGAAGAAGAGAACGAAAGCGATCGTCCACGGCGCGATCACCGCGACCACCATCCCGTCGCCGACGGTGCACGCTTCGACGACCTCGACGCGAAGAGCCATGTTCGCTGCCATATCACCGGTGAAGACGGTCTCGTCGAGATAGGTGAAGAACGCCTCTACCCGCCGGGCAACGTCGGTGGTATCCATCCGGTCCCTCCAGCATCGCTATCGAAGTGCACAGTACCCACCCCCAACCACACCGGGCAATAGGGCCGATTGGCCCTATCCCGCCGATCGGTCGGTCAATAGATTGGAAGTACAGCGAGCTAAGGAGACCCGATGCCAGTTGTCGACGCGCCCACCGACTCGATCCTTCACGCACTCGCGAGTCACGGTGTCACCCGTCGCCGATTCCTAGAGTTCTGCGCGGCAACGACCGCACTCCTGGCACTCCCCCAGTCCTACGCCCCACGGATCGCGCGCGCTCTTGAAGACAAGAAGAAGCCGACGGTCGTCTGGCTCGAGTTCCAGGACTGCGCCGGAAACACGGAGTCGTTCCTACGAGCCGTGTCCCCCAGCGTCGGAGACATCGTCCTCGACGTGCTCGCCGTCGAGTACCACGAGACGATCATGGCTGCCGCCGGCTTCCAGGCCGAAGCAGCCAAGGACGCCGCCGTGGCAGCCGGTGGACACATCGTCGTCGTCGAGGGATCCGTGCCGACCGGCGCCAACGGCGTGTACTGCACGATCGGTGGCAAGAGCGCGGTGCAGATCCTCGAAGAGGTGACCGCAGGCGCAGCCGCGGTCATCACGGTCGGGACGTGCTCGAGCTATGGCGGACTGCCCGCAGCGAGCCCGAACCCAACCGGAGCCGTCGGTGTCCCGGAGCTCGTCTCGGGTGTCCCGGTGATCAACCTTCCCGGATGCCCGATGAACGTCGACAACATGGTTGCGACGATCGTGCACTTCCTCACGTTCGGTGCGCTTCCGGCCGTCGACGGTGAGGGCAGACCCCTGTTCGCCTACGGCGAACGCATCCATGATCACTGCGAGCGAAGGGCCCACTTCGACGCAGGCCAGTTCGCCCAGGAGTGGGGCGACGAAGGCCACCGCAAGGGCTGGTGTCTCTATAAGATGGGGTGCAAGGGTCCGAGCACGTTCCACAACTGCCCGTCCATCCGATGGAACGGCGGAACCTCATGGCCTATTGGCGCCGGTCACGGCTGCGTCGGGTGCTCCGAGCCGGCGTTCTGGGACACCATGACCCCGATCTACGGTCGCCTCCCGGCACCACCAGGGTTCGGAGTCACGACGAGCGTCGAGCAGATCGGTGCCGGCATCGTCGGGCTCACCGCTGCCGGCTTCGCCGCACACGGCCTCATCAAGGCCGGGCAACGCAAGCGAGCGCACAAACAGGACGAGGCACCGATCGAGATCGAATCCGCAACGGCGGACGATGAGGAAGGAGCGGGACAGTGAGCCACATCGTCGTCGATCCGATCACACGCATAGAAGGACACTTGAGGATCGAAGCTGAGGTCGATGGAGGCGTGATCACCGACGCGTGGTCGTCCTGCACGATGTGGCGGGGGATCGAGAAGATCCTCAACGGTCGGGATCCCCGCGACGCCTGGTACTTCACGCAACGCATCTGTGGTGTCTGCACCACGGTGCACGCACTTGCGTCCGTGCGTGCCGTCGAGAACACGCTTGAGATCGTCCCCCCACTCAACGCCCAGTTGATCCGTGAACTCATAACGGCGACTCAGTTCGTCCAGGACCACGTGGTGCACTTCTACCACCTGCACGCGCTCGACTGGGTCGACATCGTGTCCGCCCTCGACGCCGACCCTGCGGCAACTGCCAAGCTGGCAGGCTCCATCTCGAACTACTCGCGCTCGAGCGAAGGACACTTCGCCACCGTCAAGGAACGTCTCGCAGGCTTCGTCGGACGAGGACAGCTCGGTCCGTTCACGAACGGGTACTGGGGCCACCCTGCCTACAAGCTCCCTCCCGAGGGAAACCTGCTCGCGGTGAGCCACTACCTCGACGCACTCGAGTTCCAGCGTCGCTACATCGAGATGCACGCCATCTTGGGCGGCAAGAACCCGCACCTCCAGACGTACCTGGTCGGCGGCATGGCGATCCCGATCGACCCGAACAGTCAGAACGCCATCAACGCAGGCACGATCGCCCGGCTGCGCTCCCTCCTCCAGGAGGGACTCGACTTCGTCACCCAGGCGTACATACCGGACCTGCTCCTGGTCGCGTCGTTCTACCCGGAGTGGACCGCCATCGGTGGAGGGGTCGGCAACTACCTCGCCTTCGGGGACTTCCCCGAGGGTCAACAGAACCCGTCGATGGACCCGGACAATCTCTACCTCCCGCGCGGCATCATCCTCAACAAGGATCTTTCCAAGGTCGTGCCGGTGGTTCCCGAGAAGATCACGGAGTACATCTCCCACTCGTGGTACAGCTACGAAGGCGGCGATGGCGAGGCGCTCCCGCCACTCGAGGGCGAGACGACACCGAACTACACCGGGCCCGAACCGCCCTATGAGCAGCTGAACACGGACGCGAAGTACTCGTGGCTCAAATCACCGCGGTACGACGACCTCGCGATGGAGGTCGGCCCGTTGGCACGGATGCTCGTCGCGTATGGGTCCGGGCACAAGCGGGTTCAGGAGCTCGTCGGTGCTGTGCTCGGCCAGCTCGGTGTCGGCCCCGAAGCGCTCTTCTCGACACTCGGGAGGACCGCTGCACGAGGCATCGAGACACAGGTGCTTGCAGAGCACTCCCTCACGCTGCTCGATCGACTTACTGCGAACATCGATGGGGGTGACCTTCAGATCCACAACGGGTACCGGTGGGATCCGAAGGACTGGCCTGCCGAAGCCTCCGGTTTCGGGATGCACGAGGCGCCCCGTGGCGGACTCTCGCACTGGGTCAAGATCGCCGATGGGAAGATCGCCAGCTACCAGGCCGTCGTGCCGTCGACGTGGAACGCCGGGCCGCGAGATACCAACGGTGTACGCGGTGCGTACGAGTCGGCGTTGCTCGATACCCCCATCGCCGATCCAGAGAAGCCGCTCGAGATCCTCCGCACGATCCACTCATTCGACCCGTGCATGGCGTGTGCGGCGCACCTGCTCGACAAAGATGGCAATGAACTCGTGGAGGTGACTGTGCTGTGACCACCGATGCAACGCCGAGACCCCAAGACGAGGCGATCGAACGAACTCCCTCCACGGAACTCGTAGTCGCCAAGGTATGGGAGCTACCCGTTCGTGTCGTCCACTGGACGATCTTCGTGTCCGTCGTCGTTCTGTCGTTCATCGGCTTCTACATCGGGACACCGTTCCTGTCCACCGGATCCGACCCCGGGTTCCTCATGGGCGGAATGCGTGCCGTGCACAACCTGGCAGCGTTCACGTTCATCGCGGCGATCCTCGCACGGATCATCTGGGCCTTCACCGGGAACAAGTGGTCCCACTGGGATCAGTTCGTGCCATTCGCAAAGGACCGGCGAGCCAACGCCAAGGATGCGTTCCGCTACTACGTGTTCCTGTCGGACGATCCTCCGCACGAGGCAGGACACAACGCGCTTGCCGGTGCAACGTATTTCGTCCTGTTCACCATGTTCCTCGTGCAGGTCCTCACGGGCCTTGCACTGCTGTCCCTCGAGTCGGAAGGTTTCCTGGCATCGACGACCGGCTGGGTGTTCTCCATAGCACCCATCCCGTGGGTGCGGTTCCTGCACCATCTCATCATGTGGCTGACGTGGGGCTTCGTGATCCACCATGTCTACTCGGCATGGCTCGTGGACTCCGACGCCAAAGCAGGGCTGATGTCGTCTATCTTCACGGGGTGGAAGCGACTACCCCCCGAAGATCTGTGACCGCACCCCACCTCGTCCTCGGACTCGGTAACGAACTGTTCACCGACGAGGGGATCGGCATCGCTGCTGCGCGGCGCTTCGAGGAGCTCGCACTTCCCGGTGTCGATGTGGTCGATGGAGGAACGCTCGGCATCGCTCTCCTCCCGACCGTTGCCGGGCGCGCTTCCGTGCTCGTGTTCGACGCCGTCGTCGCCTCCGATGCCGAACCCGGCGATATCGTCGTGCTCGAGGCCGATGAGGTCCGCCGCGGCACACAGATCCTGTACTCGGCACATCAGCTCGGGATCAACGAGGTGCTCATCGCTGCCGAGCTCGCGGGATCCAAGCGGCCCAACGTCGCTGCCGTCGGCCTCGTGCCCTACTCCCTCGATACCGGGTACGGCGTCACCAAGGCCGCCGAGGAGCGGATCCCTGCAATGATCGAGCGGGGACTCGCGATCCTGGCGACATGGGGTGTCGTGGAGCCTGCCGATGCATGAACGGGCGCCCATCA
>JAJRYI010000135.1 GCA_024275815.1 Actinomycetes bacterium
CGACCGTGACATGGAGTGGATCGTACGATCAGGAGTTCTGCCTCAACGAAGACGGGGCCGGCTGTACGCGTCAGGCAGCAGAGCCACTTCCCAAGGGCACCAACACACTCGCTATCGGCCTTGCGGTCATCGACCCTGCGACGACCTCTTTTCGGATCACGACGAGGGATGTGACACCAGACGATCAGCTCGGCTTCAGCGACGGGGAGAGTGGGAAGGGACCTTCTTCTCTCCCGACATCGGTATCACCATCGACTCGGTGACCGCTCTGAGAGAACGCGGCGAGTCGCCGTTCACCCTGTCGGTTCGCGATGGAGTCGTGACGGGAGCGTTCACCGCGGTCGACAACCTGGAGGTCGAGGTCCCACCCGATGGGACCGGGATGCCGGGAGGAAGCGGCCAGTTACGGACCGTGACGAAGGGGATCCTCGCCGGATCGCCGTGCAACCCGTCGTTTGCAGGGCGGTCGGCATCCTCCGTCGGCACGGTGACGGTCGCCGGGATCGCAGTCCCCCTCGTGTTCGACAACACCTACACCGACGACCCCGTGCCGTCGGACTGTGTGTTCACCGAGGCTGGCCCCGACAGGGTCGAAGGCCGCGTCATCAACACGGTCTTCCCGATGCTCGAAGCGTCGTTCCCGATCGAGTTCACGAGCGACGTCGACCTCGGCTTCATTGCATTCCGCGTCTCCGACTGAACCTACGGACTCTGGCGTCCACAGGCGCAATATGTTGCGCTTGTGGACGCCAGACGCCTAGGAGTAGTCGTAGAAGCCTTTGCCGGACTTGCGGCCGAGGAGGCCGGCTTCGACCATGCGCTTGAGGAGCGGTGGTGCGGCGTAGCGGGGATCCTCGTACTCGGACATGAACGCGTCGGCAACGGCGAGCATGGTGTCGTTCCCGATGAGGTCCGACAACGTCAGGGGACCCATCGGGTATCCGGCACCGTTGACCATCGCGGCGTCGATGTCCTCACGAGTCGCAAACCCCTCCTCGTACATGCGGATCGCCTCGAAGATGTACGGGCACAACAACTTGTTGACGATGAACCCTGCCCGATCCTTCGCTCTCACGACCGTCTTGCCGAGCGTGTCGGATGCAAACGCTGCGGCCCGGTCGGCCTGGGACTCATCGACGAGCACCGACGAGATCACCTCGACGAGGGGCATGATCTGAGCCGGATTGAAGAAGTGCATGCCGACGACCGACCCCGGTCGCGTCGTTGCGGTTGCGATCTGTGTGATCGGAATCGACGACGTGTTGGACGCCAGGATCGCATCGGGAGCCTCGACGATCTCATCGATCTTGGCGAACAGCTCCCGCTTGATGTCGGCGTTCTCGACGATCGCCTCCAGGATCAGCTCACGGTCGGCGAACAGGCCAAGGTCCGTCGTGAACACCAGGTTCCCCAACGCAGCGTCGCGGGCAGCTTCATCGAGCTTGCCACGATCGACGAGCCGTGTGAGCGACTTCGTGATCGCTGCCTGGGATCGATCAGCGAGATCCTGGGATACCTCGACGACGACAACATCGACGCCTGCCTTGGCACACACCTCAGCGATGCCGCCACCCATCTGTCCACCACCGACGATCCCGACCTTGTTGATGCTCATCTTCATCCCTCTCGTTGACTCCAAGGAAGAGTAGTGAGCAGCCTGTCGCGGACCGAATCGACGGGCGACCCCGACACGCGCGCGTCTACGCTGGCTCGATGCCTCCAGATACGAACATCGAACAGGCACGCTCGTGGTGTGCAGGGATGACGGGTGCCGTCCTCGAGTTCCCCTTCGGTGATGACGCCGCCGTGTACAAGGTCGGCGGGAAGATGTTCGCCCTCGCGACGGTGAACGACGACCCGGGGTACATCGCGCTCAAGGTCGATCCCGACGACGGAGTCGCACTGCGTGCACAGTACGACTTCATCCGGGAGGGGTACTACATGAACAAGCGGCACTGGATCACCGTCGACCTGGTATCGGAAGCCCCCATGGACGAGGTCCGGCAGCTCATCGGCGAGTCCTACCTCCTGGTTGCCGAGAGCCTCACGAAGAAGGCCCGGGCCGAGATCGGCATCGAGCTGCTGTGACCGTCTGATGAACCTCGACGACTACCGCTCCGACAACCTCGCCAACTGGAACGACCGTGTACGGGTACACACCGGACCCGACGGATACGATCTCGACGGGTTCGCCTCGGACCCTGAACGACTCTCCGATGTCGTCGCGTTCGACCGGACGTACCTCGGTGACGTTGCCGGGCTCACCCTCGTCCATCCTCAGTGCCACATAGGTACCGACACCTTGTCGTGGGCGAAACTCGGTGCGACGGTGACGGGGATCGACTTCTCACCTCCGGCACTTGAAACAGCACGCGATCTCGCTCATCGACTCGACATCGACGCTACGTTCATCGAGAGCGAGTTGTACGCGATCCCGCACGCCGTCACCGAGGAGTTCGACGTCGTCTACACGGGGGTCGGCGCGATCAACTGGCTCCCCGACATCGTTGGATGGGCAGAGGTGATGGCACACCTCACCAAGCCCGGAGGCCGCTTCTACATGCGTGAGGGCCACCCGGTGCTGTTGGCCCTCGACTACGAGAGAGGCGACGATCTACTGGTCATCTCCGAGCCCTACTTCGAGACCGAGATACCCGGCACGTGGGATGAACCGCAGTCCTATGCGGGTTCGGGGACACTCGAGCACACCATCACGCACGAGTGGAACCACGGTCTCGGCGAGGTGATCAACGCGCTCATCACCGCCGGATTCCGCATCGAACTCGTCGAGGAGCACCGGTTCCTCGAGTGGCTCGCGCTTCCGCAGATGATCCGGACCGGGGACCGGTATGAGTTGCCCCCGCATCTCAGGGACCACGTGCCGTTGATGTACTCGCTTCTCGCAACGAGAACGGTCTGAGCAACACCGGGTTTCTCTGCACAGACAACTAGCCTTTCCAACGATGTCGAAACGACGTACCCGAGCGGCCAGGAGACCGAGCGTTGTCGGGTTGCTCGTCGCCATCGCCCTCGTCGTTTCTGCGTGTGCGACCGTTCGCCCGACCGTGGCCGAGTGGCAGCCTGTCTGGGAGACGATCACCGCTGCAGTTCCGCCGTACTCGACGGTCGGGGAGAACCCTCCCCGACCGGTGTGCGACCGGGTGCTTGCCGCCGTGCGGGCAGGTCAGGCCGATCTGTTCCCGACACCGGACCTCGCCATCGACGACACCGTCAAGGACTGGGTCAAGATCGCTGAAGACGCGTTCTTTGAGTGCCCACCGGGCGGCGATGAGATCGGCAGTTTCTCTGCGGCGTACGCCGAGATGCTTCGACTCGAACGAGAGGTCGAGTTGGTCCTCGTGATGGATGAGCCGAAGTAGACGTTCATCGCCTCGCATGGGTTCGGATACTCCTCGACCCGCAACGGAACACCCTTCTGCATCTGGTGTCACGACCTGGGCCTGCGCGAGTTGTAGCCTGTTGCCGTGAACGGATCTCAACGCTTCTGGTTTCTGCGGCCCACGCGCGGAGCGTGGCTCATGGTGCTCGCCCTCATCGTCGGGATCGGTGCAGGCGTTGGCGCCGCAGCGCTGATCTATGCGCTGCGCATCGTGTCGTCGACCGTGCTGCGAATCGCCGAAATCACTTCACTCGACCGATCGCTCCTCTTTCTCGTCATCCCGCTCGGTATATGGCTTGCATGGCTGATCACTGCGAAGTGGGCGCCGGAGGCAGCAGGGCACGGCGTTCCCCAGATCCTCAAAGCGTTGACACTGCGTGGAGGGCGAATCCCGCCGAAGATCCCGATATTCAAAACCATCGCCACGGCCCTCACCATCGGCGTGGGTGGGTCGGCAGGACGAGAGGGCTCGATCGCTCAGATCGGGGCGGGTATCGGCTCTTTCCTCGCCAGGCTGAAGAACCTCAACGAGTCTGAGACCCGCGCCCTGGTCGCCGCCGGTGCAGGAGCCGGTATCGCCGCGACGTTCAACGCCCCGATCGCAGGCATGTTCTTCGCAATGGAAGTGATCCTCCGCGACCTTTCGATGCGGCACCTCCACACCGTGGTCGTAGCCTCCGTCGCAGGTGCCGTCGTCTCCCACTCCCTGATCGGTGACGAACTGACCTTCCAGGTGTCGCCGTACTCCCTCGATGATCCGTTTCAACTCATCCTGTATCTCTTCCTTGGAATCATCGCCGTTGGGCTCGCGATCATGTTCATCGAGGCGCTCGATTGGTTCATGTTCGTGCCGGACCGGTTCAAGACATGGGCGAGACCGTTGGCCATGGGTCTGGGTGTTGCTGCCATCGGGTTCGTCGCACCGTCGATTCTCGGTACCGGACAGGTGTTCATCGGAACCGTGCTGCGAGACGAGGTGTCGATGGCATGGTGGGTCCTTGGCCTCCTGGCGATCGCGAAGCTGGTCGCCACCTCGGCGACACTCGGGGGGAAGGGTGCCGGCGGGATCTTCATGCCGAGCCTGTTCATCGGGGCGACGGCAGGTGCGGCGTTCGCGAAGATCGTGGACCCGATCTGGACGACCTCACAGCTCGATCCTGGTGCCTTTGCACTCGTTGGCATGGCAGCGGTGTTCGCAGGCGTGTCGCGGGCGTCCTTCACCTCGATCCTCATCGTGTTCGAGATCACGGGCGACTACGGTCTGGTGCTCCCGTTGATGCTCGCCGTGGCAGCAGTGACGGTTCTCACCAACCGATTCCACCCGGAGAGTGCCTACACGGCACCGCTCGCACGCATCGGCATTCACGTCGTGCCGAGCGACCAGGTGGATCTGCTGTCGACGATCACCATCGATCAGCTCGGGTTGCTCCCACCGGTCGTGGTTCACCCCACCGACTCCCTCACCGAAGTCGTCGGCGTTCTCCGACGCAACAGGCTCAACGGTGTGGCAGTCGTCAACGACGAGGACAAGCTGGTCGGGATCGTCTCGGATTCAGACATCAACGCCCTCGGTGGACCGTCGGATCAGCTCACAGCCGCCGATGCGATGACTCCTGATCCGGTCACCGTGTCGGGGGATCTCCCGGTCTCCCAGGCGCTCGAGCGCATGGCTGTGCTCGGCGTCGGGCGCCTTCCGGTGACCGACATGAACGACCCGACACGGATCCAGGCGATGTTCCGCAGGGAGGATGCCATCGCCGCCTACCACCTCGCCCTTGGATCGGCGGCGAGAACCGATCAACTCTCCCATCGGGTGGCGACGCGAACGACGAAGTCCACGCAGTACCTCGACTTCGAGATCCCACCGGGTTCGGTAGCCGACGGCAGGACGATCCGTGAGGTCCGATGGCCCGAGGGGTGCATCGTCGTTTCGGTGCATCGAGGCAACGATCTGCTGGTCGCATCGGGGGACGTCGAGTTACGTGCCGGCGATGCTCTCACCGTCTTTTGCGATGAGGCAGCTCGACGGCGTCTCATCGAACGGCTCACTCCACAACACCCCGGGGCCTGACACAACACGGCGACGACCCGGCGAGAGCGGTGTCGCTCTACACGTGACCTGGAGGGTTCTTGATGCTCGACAACGCCTGCCTGCGAGCCTCGACGATCTCGAAACCGATCTGCTCGAGCGTGTCCATCAGCCACAGGTAGGCCGGCTTGCCCGGCCGGAAATCCGCCTCTGCCATGCCCTGGATCCGGCCCTGTTCCTGAAGGGTCTTGACGTTCTTGTGGTTGTTGGTCGGCTCGAGCGTGTAGACGCCGAGCGTTCTGCCACCGGCGTGGTTCAGGATCGAAAAGACCGGCACGTCGGAGGGTCCATCAGCGATGTAGACCATGTTCTTGATCGGGACCCGACGCTGATCTTCAGACATCCTGGCGTTGACGTCGAGTCCCGGGCTGCGGTTGACACCCTTGTTGATCTCGAAGATGGCTCGGGTCTTGGACGTGTTGTCGATCGTGTACCCCAGCTGGCTGATCGGGCCTGGCCCCGGCGGCACGGGAAGACGGTCGAGGTACCCCGGCTCGGCAACGTCCTCGATGAACGTGTTCGCCCACACACCATCGATCTTGTCTCCGAACACGCTCCCTTCGATCATGGGCCGTAGCCCTGTGGAGATGATGTAGTGCTCGACGGTTATGCCCTCAGCAACGAACTCGGGGATCTCGGCAACGTGGTCACGTACGGCGGTCATGAACTCGGGCATCCCTGCCACGGGGACGAGCTTCTTACCGAGTTCCTTGAGCTTTCGGTTTGAGAGATCGCCGAAAAGGCCTTCCCTCACGTACGTGAGGAGGTGACCGAGGTACGCGGTATCTCTCTGGATGATGACGCCGTTACGTGCGTAGTAGTCGACGAGACCATCGACCTCGCCCCAGAAGGCTCCGGGGTCGACGTCGTACTCATCGAAGATCGGATCCTGCATGTTGGACGGGATCAGCGTCTTGTCGAAATCCCAGATGAAGGCGATCACCGTTTGGGTGTACAGCGGGGCAGGCATCCCTGAAACCTAGGGCTTCTTCGGTCCCCGGTCCACCTGCAAGTGAGGCACTACGGCCTCTCGTGCCTGGCGAACCGAACGGTGTCGTCGTCCAGCCACCACCCCTGGAGCGTACACGGGGTGGATCTCAGCTCGGTGTGAGCATCTCCGAGCCGATCGAGGCCAACGAGGACGTTGAGATGCCACCCCCGCTCGGCAACGGTCCATGCAACGTTGCACAGCGAGTGGACGGGTGAGTCGTCGTCGAGGACGACCTCGACCGTATGGGTGTCGGAGGCAACGATGGCACGGATGGCACCGACCGATCGCGGGGAATCGATGAACTCGGCAAGCGACATCTGAGTCGCATCTTCGACGTGAGATCGATACACGTCGAGGACCGCCGCTGCGACGAAATCAACGCTTGTCGTGGGTTCCTGTACTGCTACTGCCATCTCCGCCTCCGCAGTGAATGACAATATTGTAATTCATCCTGTTGCCCAGTGCGACCGAAATCAGGATTCGAGTGAAACGCTGTACACGCCCGACTCTTCATCGAAGGACAGATCGACGACGCCCTTGGCGTTGGCTGCCTTGACGAACTGCAGGAACCCGCTGTATCCGAACTTCTTCTCGGAGAACGACGGGTCCTTCTTGCGGAGGTCATCCTTGAGTCCCGACAGCGGCACGGGCTCACCATCGGGTGCCTCGGCGACGATCGAACGAAGGAGTTCGAACGCCTTGACCTCTCCCCTGCCCTCTGCGGGGAACGACACCACAGGATCTCCCTGACGTTCGGACTCGTCGAGACGCACGACGCCACGCTCTGCGAGGTTCCGCATGAGTTCTCCGAACGATCGGAAGCCGTAGTCGCTCTCGGAGAACGTCGAGTCCTTGCGCAGGAGCGCCCGCTTGACCTGCGACGAACGCACCTCGTTGTCTCCCGATCGCAACAGTCCAGACAGGGTCCGTGAGATCATCCCGTCGAGAGCGTCGAGGTCCTTGACCTGTGGCTTCTCTTCGGCTGTGACGCCTCGCTTGATCACCCGTGCCTGGGCGTGGGGGATGTCGACCCCATCGAGGTTCTCGTAGAAGAGGAACTCGTCACACGCCGGTGGCAGGAGCTTGGACGTCGATGCCTTGAGCCCGACACCGATCACCTGCTTGTTGAGTTCCCGAAGCTTGTGCACGAGCGGCGAGAAGTCCGAGTCGCCCGTGCAGATCACGAACGTGGTGACGTAGTCCCGCTCCAATGCGAGCTCGACGGCGTCGACGGCCATCTTGATGTCGGCGGCGTTCTTGCGGACGGCACCGCGCTTCTGGGGTATCTCGATCAGCTCCACGTGGTTCTCGGTGAGCATCTGGCGGTCCACCTCGAAGTGTGCCCAGTCGGCGTACGCCCGCCGGACGACCACCCTCCCACGCTCGGCGAGAGCGTCTGCGATGGGGCTGAAGTCGAAGACCATCTTCAGGTCTTCGCGCGCGCCGATCGCGAGGTTCTCGTAATCAATGAACAATCCGATTCGTACTTCTTCCATGACCCCAGGCTATCAGGCTGGCGTGTCGTCGCTGTGATGCCACACCGCGAGCTGATCGACGGCCCACTGCCGGCATCGCTGAACGATCTCGTCGGGATCTTCATCGCTCCTACGAGGGATCGGCTCACCGAACTTCACTCTGACCCTCGTGCAGAACGGGATCGGGAACATGTTGTTGGCGAACACCTTCCAGGAACCGTCGATGACCGTCGGTATGATCTCGAGGTCGGGGGCACCGTCCATCAGAGCGGCAACACCGGCCACCCGGTACGTTCCGAGGGAACCATCACGGGATCTCGTTCCCTCAGGGAAGATCACGGCAGCCACGTTCCTCCGTTGGCACTCTCGTGCCATCTCTCTGATCGCATCGATCGCCTGGTCCCTGTCTCCACGGTCGATCAGGGCGTTCGCGCCCCGGCGAAGATTCAGGCTGATCGAAGGGATCCCCTTGGCGAGGGACTTCTTTGCGACGTACTTCGGGAAGTTCTTCGTGAGGATCCCTCCGAAGATGGGGATGTCGTACATGGACTGATGGTTCGAGATGAACAGGTAGCCGCCTTTCGAGTCGAACCCGTCGAGTCCTTCGACGTCGAACCGGACGTTGGAGATTCTGAACACGACGAGCAGCGAGCTCTGGAGACCTGCCATCACCCATTCGAACGGACGAAGCCCGAACCACAGCGCTACTCGCCCCGCGACGTCGAACACGACGAGGGTGATGCCGAAGACGGCGACCGTGATCAGCGAGAAGAACCAGTCCCGGACCGTTGCCATCACGTCGTCCTCGTCAGCCAGTCGATCAAGGCCGCGTTCACGGCTTCAGGCTGCTCTTGCTGTGTCCAATGCCCGGAGTCCTCGATGACGACGACATCGAGATCCGGGATCCAGCGTTGCATCCCCTCGGTGAGCGATAGAGGGAGCACGGGATCGTTGTCGGCAGCGATCATCAGCGTCGGCTGGGCGATCGCTGCATCGAGCGTGGGCTCGAGGGCGACGGCGTTCGCGTCGATGTTGCGGTACCAGTTCACCGGCCCTGTGATCCCACCGGCTTTGAACGCATCGGCGTAGGTGGCGAACTCCTCATCGGTCATGTAGGTGCGCCCACGGGCACCTCCCGCGTAGAACCCCATCAGCCATCCTTCGGGATCTGCAGCGAAGCCGGCCTCCGCTGCACCTTCCTGTTGGAACATCAGCACGTACCCGAATCGGTCGGCAAGCTGCTCGGTGATCACCTGTGTCGTTGGGAAGCCGAAACACGCGCCGCGATACGGGACGTTCAAGCTCACGACCCTCGTCACCCGGTCCGGATGGGTGACCGCGGCGGTCCATGCAACGATGCTGCCCCAGTCGTGACCGACCACTGCCGCTTCATCGATCCCCAACCGGTCTAGGACGCCGATGACGTCCCCAACGAGCATCTCGAGGCTGTAGTCGGCCACCGCTGTGGGCTTTGTGCTGGATCCATAGCCGCGTTGATCGAATGAGATCACACGGAAGCCTGCATCGACGAGCGCCGGTACCTGATGGCGCCACGAGTACGCGAGTTCGGGGAATCCGTGGAGCAGCACGACTGGGTCACCCTCGCCCCGATCGTCGACTGCGAGTGTGACTCCATTGACTTCGATCGAACGCATGAGACCTCCATGGTGTCGGATCCTCGGGGCGGAAACGACATCGTTCTGTGCAAGGAAAGTATGGCATGTCGTATGCCGACAAGACCCGACGCCCACGATCTGCCATCTGTCGTCTGTTGTCTGCAAAGCGATCACCCCGTGCCGAGGGGGGTCGGCACGGGGTGATCTGCAGACGATCGGCACGGGTGGGACCGTTGGACCGATCGTCGTTTCTGCTAGTCGAGCCGTAGGGAGGAAGGGGGAGAGAGAGTGGCCCGACTCTCAGAAACCTAGCTGTGAATCATTTCACAAGTTAGACGCTCGAAGGCCTCCCGGAGTTCCCGATTTCGAGGGAACTCCCACCTGCAATCGGTCGACTTGTGACACCACAACGGTATGAGTGACAACGAGATACCGGTACTCGTCATCGCCGTGAATCACGCTCGATATTGCGCACGACCAGGGCAAGGGTGACTCCTGCACCCGCCAGGGCCATGTACCCGACCGCTGCGAGAGTCGCCACCGTCGCCAGCGTGCCTGGATCTTCGGCTCCGTCGAGCGTGAGCATCTGAGAGACCTGCAACACGACGAGCGACACCGTCCACAGCAACCACCAGAGGTCACCGAGAGTGCTGCGTTGCATCGACTTCCAGCGGTCATCGACCTGCTCGGAGTCGAATGGGACCTGGGATATCTTCTCGAGTTCCGCGAACACGAACCGTGGCAGGATGAGACTCGCTATGGGGACGAACCACGACCCGATCGTCCATCCACCCCTCCACCTTCTCCCCGATGCACCGCGGGCATCCATGATCCGCGACGTTCGAAAGGTCCACGACAGGACGAGTGACCCGACGATGAACATCGCGAGGACACCCATCCCCGACCAACCGTCCGCGACGAGTTTCGCATCTTCGATCACCGCCATACCAGACGAGGATCGAAGAAGCGACCCATACTGGAAGGTGAGCGCTGCAGCGACGAGGAGGAGCAGCGACGCAACGACGAGACCCCAGATGACGAGCCGTGTGAGCCCTTGCGGGATCACGGTCTCATCTTCCACCTTCATCGTTGCGTGCGGTTCCCACGTATCGGGAGCGAAGGCCTCTTCGGCTTGAACTACCACATCGGTACGAAGGTCCGGCGGGTACCACTTGCCGTCCGACGCAAGCCACCACCCCGGATCTCTTTGCCTGTCTGCCATGACGCAACGATAGGGTGTCGCCGCCCGTTCCAGCCCGAGGGTGACCAACCACTGGCAGAGGAAGCAACGTTACCGATATCTCCCCGGCTCACCGCTTAGACTGCCGCCGAACGTGTAGATCTACCCCAGCGCAGGACCCGGAGATTCGAGCTCTCGACCAGGATGAGAGCCGGTACGCCCGGCGCGATCCTGTCACCGAAATGGAGTCGTGGTCGTGATGTCAGGCAGGGTCATCGATACCGAAAGGTTCGATTCCTTGATCCCCCTGTTGGCCTCCCTTGGCTACACGGTCGTGGCTCCGACCATGCATGAAGGTGTCATCGTGTACGACACGATTCGCGACGCATCCGAGTTGCCCATCGGCTGGACCGATGATCACGAACCAGGGTCGTACCGCACGCGACGTCGGGACGACGATGCGTACTTCGGATACGTCGTCGGACCACGGTCTCTTCGGGCCTTCCTCTCACCAGCGAACCAGACACTGCTGACGATCACGAGTGCAGCCACGGGCATGGAGTTTCACCAGGAACCCCTCGATGAGACCGCCTATGCGTTCATCGGTGTGCGTTCGTGCGAGCTTGCAGCGTTGGAGATCCAGGACCGGGTCCTGCTCTGCTCGTCCTTCTCCGACCCCCGTTATGAATCACTCAGATCACGGTCGTTCACCGTTGCAGTCAACTGTGCAGTTTCGGGATCGACGTGTTTCTGCACATCGATGGACACGGGCCCGCAGTGTCGCACC
>JAJRYI010000136.1 GCA_024275815.1 Actinomycetes bacterium
ATGAACAGGTCGACACCCTCGCGCTCGACGAACCTGTGCACCATTCCCCGACGGTCCTCGTCGGTGTAGTCCTCAGACGTCACGGTGATCCCGAGCGCATCTGCGGCTGCGCGGTCTCTATCGGTGGGGACCATCCCGGCGGTGCGAGCATCGAAGTTGATGATGTGTATACGACCACCCGGTGCACGCACGAGACGCATGGCGAGCCTGAAGAGCGTATGCTGGCGTGCGGGCCTCGTCGGTCTCCGGATCAGCACGAGGACGAGTTGTCGTCCGCCGCTCCTGGCAGCGGCAGCGCTCGACTCGACCAGTCTGGCATCCTCACGCAACCGCAGAGCATCGCGAGAAGCCGAGGCCTTCACCGCGCGCGACTTCCCGAACGATCGGTACCAGAACACGCCTGCGAACACGAACACGACCGCACCGACGAGCGGCACGATCCCCATCTGGGTGAGGAGCAACAGCGCAGCCAAGATCCCGAAGATCTGCGGTGCGGGATACAACGGTGAGCGGAACTCGGGTGTGTACCAATCGAGCTTGGCTTCTCTGAACGCGATCAGCGCGAGATTGATGAGGGTGAACACCAGGAGCTGGAAGGCGGAGGCGAGCTTGGCGAGTTCGATGAGAGGAACGAACAGCACGAGCGCGATGAGCACGACACCCGTCACCAGGATGCCTGCGACCGGCGCACCCGACCGCTTTCCCACTGAACCGAGGAACGACGGAGCAAGAGAGTTCCGGGCCATCGCGAACGGGTACCGGGCAGACGCGATGATCCCTGCATTCGCCATCGACAGCAACGCGAGTACCGCGATCCCTGCAATGACCGTCACGCCCACTGAACCGAGGAAGGCCTGCGCGGCGAGCGTCATCGGTGTCTCCGTGTGAGACAGTTCATCGGCCGCGGTCGTCCCGACGATCACAGCGACGATCGCCGGGTACAGCAGCATCATGAACCCCACCGATATCAGCATTCCCGTCGGGATGTTGCGCCCCGGGCGACGCACTTCCTCGGCGATCGATGCGACCTTGGTGACTCCCGAGTACGAGACGAACACCACCGCGGCTGCCGAGATGAGTCCCTTGAGCCCGAACGGGGTGAAGGGCTCGAACGACACCGTATCGATGTTGGGAACACCGACGGCAACGAACCCGGCCAGTACGAAGATCACGGCTGTGACCAGAGCGATCTGGAACTTGGCCGTCTGCTTGATGCCCACGAGATTCAACCCGACGAGCAGCAGCGCCAGGACCGCCGCGACGACACGTTCGGGGTGCAGGATGAAGTACTCGAGGTACGCCGAGAGTCCGACCAGAGCGAACGCAGCCTTGAACACCAGCGAGAACCAGACCCCGAACCCGGCGATCGTGCCCATCATGGGTCCCATCGCTCGATCGATGTAGAGATAGGTCCCGCCCGACTGCGGCATCGCGGTCGCCATCTCAGCCTTCGACAGTGCAGCGGGAAGCACGACGAGTCCCGCAAGGAAGAATGCGAGCACGACGGACGGGCCGGCGATCTTGAACGCGAGGCCCGGGAGCACGAAGATGCCGGATCCGACCATCGCACCGATCGAGATAGTCAGCACGGCGTACAGGCCCAACGAACGACGTAAAGGGACCGTTCGATCCGTTGATTCGTCGGCGTCAGGCGTCGGCATCATCCTTCAAGCTAGTTGGTACGGCCCACGTGTGCCCGATCCTTTCGCCGGAGCCACACACAACCCGGCATAACAGTTCAAATGTATTTGATATACAAACGTGACCCTGCGTACGCTTGCACATGGCATCGATGGCTTCAGCACCACCGAAGACGACGACCCCGACGACGCAGCAGCGCGTCGCAGTGTTCAAGGCACTCGC
>JAJRYI010000137.1 GCA_024275815.1 Actinomycetes bacterium
GCCGAGACGTCGAGCATGGCTGCCCACATCTGTTCCCGCCCGTCGACGGGTTGGGGGTCGTCGCCGAGGTCGTCGATGCCAAGAGCGTCTGCGAGCCGTTTCGCTGGATCGATCGTCAACACGAGTGTGCGATACCCCAACGCAGCAAGTCCAGTCGCGATGCCTGCCGACAGCGTCGTCTTGCCGACACCCCCAGCTCCTGTGACGATGACGGTTCGCGTTGTCATTGCACGGCATCCATGTGGTCGGAGAGTTGCAGCGCCACTTCGAGAGGCGTATAGAGGCCACGCAGGAACGGCAGGGATGAGGTCGTCTCGATGGCGTCGAGCCAACGATCCTGCTCGAGCTCGAGGTGTGTCTGGAGCGTGGCGGCAGCTCTCACAGGTCCCCCCGGAAGCTCGTCGAGGCGCTCGGGATCCAGGCCGCAGGGGGGGAGGACACGGTTCATCACCACCGTCGGTGGAGGTGCGAGCCCATCGAGTCTCAAGGTCTCGATGGAGTCGATGGTCTCAAGGATCGGCAGCTCGGCAGGCGTCGTCACGAGAAGGACGGAGGTGCAGTCCGGGTCGAGCATGGTCGATTGGAGCCGTTGCGCCTGACGGCGCACGTTGCCGGTCGGAACGAGCTCTGCAATGGTGGTCGGGGCGCGCAGGTACGACTGGAACTGGCCGAGCGATGTTGCGTCGACGACGACGGTGTCCCACCGACCGGACCACGCTTCGTGGATGGGCTTGCCGATGCTGATGATCTCACGTACGCCGGGTGCAGTCTCAGCGAGAACGGTGAGGGCGGCAGCGATCTGTCGGGTTGGGGCACCTTGTGGGACCCTGAGCTGCAGCTTGAGGTACTCGTCGAGGGCGGCGGCACGGTCGATCTCCATGGCGAAGAGTCCCTCGCGCACTTCGTGGGGTCGGTAGGTGAGCGACTTCGCCCCGAGGTGTGCTGCGAGTCCGGGGCTCGAACCCATGTCGATGGCAAGGACGCTCTCCCCGCTGCGGGCCCGCGCGATGCAGAGCGCGGCGGCGACTGCAGACTTGCCGGTGCCGCCCTTGCCGGACACGAAGATGAGTCGCGTGGAAACCATCATGAGCAGGGTAGCGACACACGTCTTGCAGGCCATCTAGCCTCCAGGGATCACCGAGAGGAGCACTTGTGGCGAAGCTGGACATGGACGAGTTTCTCGCGCGGTTCGCTGCGCGGGCAGAAGCGGTACGCGAACGCGGCATCCCTCCGCTCGAAGGAGAGGCCCGTAGGGCGTACGTCGAGGCTGCGGAGAAGGATTACTTCGACTACTCATTGATCGCTGCCGCGCGGTGGGCTGTAGAGGACGGTGAACTGGTTCTGCGGATACCGCTGTCAGGCTGAAGGATCCTCGACACCGAGCCCAGCGCGTTTGGCAGCCGCCCGACGTTCGGTCTCGAGGCGTGCGAGGTCGTAGTCGTGGTGGTCGACGAAACGCATCGCTTCGGCGATACGGCGGTGGCCCGCAACGTCACGGATCTGACGATGCATCTCCTGACAGACTGCGCGGTAGCCGGGGTGTCCGCCCTGTTGGGTCCGTAGCTCGAGCATGTGGAACGCCTCGCGCGCGTTGAGTTTGAGGGTGAAGCGGACCTTGTATGCGAAGGGGATCACGTACTGGGCGACCTGTGGGGAGATCTCGTCTTCGAGGTCTCCGTAGAGGCCTGCCATGCGTTCCATCGTCGCCACCCACTCGGGCGCTGCACCGACGTCTTCTACAGACTCCGGGACGATGAACCCGTTCGCCGGTGAGAGCGGCTGCCACTGGAGCGTGAGCATGCGGTGGCGCTGCAGATCGCGGAAGATGCCGTAGTCGCACACGATGTCGAATCGGTAGAACGTCTCCTCGAGTCCCCGGCCCGGCTTGTGGCGGCGGTTCGAACGGTTCCCGACGTAGGCGGTGAAAACCTGGTCGATCTCGTCCTCGGACATGTCGGCGACACGTGCGCGCAACTCGCGTTCCGACATCGAGACGTACGGATACAGGGCACTTGCTGCGACCTTTCGCTCACCCTCGGGGTCCCACTCGACGAGATCGACGCCGGGTCCGGTTGCGGGCACGGTCTCAAAGAGCTGCGCCTGTCGGGTCATGGCGGCGTCGATGTCCTTGAAGTACTTCGCCCACACGCCGCCGCGTTCGGGGACGTCGACCCGTTTCATGAACGATGGAATGACCGTTCGCAACTCCTCGAGCATGCGGTCGCCGAACCAGCGGACCTCATCGAGGGGGTGTGCCGCCATGCGCAGGAGCAGTGCTTCGTACGCTTGACCTGAAGCGAAGATCCCAACGTTGGACGTTGTTGCAGCCGGAAGGAGGCCACGGGCGTCGTCGCACGCTTTGGCCCGGATCGTCGAACTCCACACGAACGACGAGTCTCCATCTTGCCTCGGATACATCGCCTCGTAGTACGCGACCAGCTTGTCGACGACCCGAGAGTAGACACCGAAGAGATCGTCGATCTCGCGCGTGTAGCGATCGCGTGTAGCGGTCGTGGAGAGCTCGTTCGGTACGTGGTATCGGTACCGATCGCCGAGCTTGTGGTCGTAGAAGATGTAGCGGGTCGACTGTTCGAGATACGAGGCGAGCCTGCCCCACTCGAGCACCTTCGTGAGGATGTTCGACGCTTGCTCCACGGCGAGATGGGCTCCACCGAGTTGGGCAACGGAGTCATCCCCGTACTCGGTGAACACCCGGTCATAGAGTGTCTGGGCCCGTTCGACACCGACCGGCCCGTCATCGTCGACTTGCTCGGCGATCGCGGCGACGGCATCGCCTGATCCGGTCGTGAACTCGTCGAGGAAGAGGCGACGGACCGACTTGGGTGATCGTGAGTACCTTGCGAAGAGGGCGCCTTTCACCACCTCGGGCAGTCCTCGAATAGCGAACACCGGTTGATCGGTGTTCGAGAAGTACCGCTCGAGGATCGCTGTCTCTGGAGCGGTGAACTCCTCGACGTAGAAAGGGACAGATGGGTTGTTCACGGCGTCCTTTGGTCGTCAACCGGCACCGTACACGACGCTCGAATCCTCAGCAATACAGTGGGGGGCGGTACCCTTGGGCGATGACCTTCGTGCGTATCGTGCTCGGTGCACTCCTTGTCGTCCTCGCGTTGGTCGTTGCCGTTCCCGCCATCGTGCTGGTGGATCTCGTCTCGGGCGGGACGGGCCTCGGGTTGTGTCCACAGGGTCTCGGGCTGTGCGACAGCGGCGCATATGCTGCCACCGAGCTGCTCATCGTCCTTGCGGGGATCGTCATCGTGCTGGGTATGGGCATCGCTGCATGCACCCACCTGCTGCGCAGATCTCGCAGCACCTGATCAGTGCGCTTCCGATATGGCCTCGGCCGTAGCGATGTCGGTGTCTTCAGGGGGAGCGAACACGACAACGACGTACGTCCCTGTGATGATCAGCACCGCACCGATCCATCCCCGAACACCCAGTCGTTCGCTGAGGAGGAGCGCGGCCGTTGCGACGGCGAAGAGGGGTTCGAGTGCGAGCACGATCGCGGTACGCGATGGTCCGATGATCGTCTGTGCCCAGACCTGGATCAGGAAAGCGCCGCCCGTCACGAGCAGTCCCGTCGCAACCAGGGTCGGCCAGACGCTTGCAGGTGGGAAGGGGGAGCCCTCGGTGATCGCCGACAGGCCGAGGCCGGCTATCGCGACGATGACCAGTTGCACGGCGGTGAACGGGATCACCTCGTGGCGCGGCGCGAGCCTTGCCAGGAGGACGATGTGCACAGCGAACGCCAGGGCGCAAGCCAGGGTCCACAGATCACCCGCAGCGAACGTCAGGTCGTCACTGAGTGTGAGCGCAGCGAGGCCGACCACCGATAGCGAGGCACCTGCGATCGTCGTGACGGCCGGAGACGTTCGCCTGGCAAGCGCCGCGAGAAGGGGGGTGAACACCACGTAGAGGCCTGTGATGAGGCCCGAGTTCGTCGCGGACGTCAATCCGAGCCCGACCGTCTGTGTCGCGTACCCCGCGAACAGGATGACACCTGCAATGGAGCCGTCCTTCCACACAGATCGAGTTGCCGGTCGTCCGATCACGATGAGCGCAACGGCTCCGATCAGGAACCTCCAGCCGACGAAGGC
>JAJRYI010000138.1 GCA_024275815.1 Actinomycetes bacterium
CGCACGCCCGACGATGAGGCAGCCGCTACCGCCGACCTCTGGCGGTCGGGACTCGAGTCATGGGACATCTCGGGCGAGGACATCGCAGCTCTCCGATCGTCGGTGGACATGACGATCTACACACCCGGGTCCGAATCCGGCGTTCCCCTCAACGTCATAGGGCGAATGCGGCCACCGGATCTGTCGTGGGACACCGAGGCTGAAACGATCCGTGACGAGATCCAGGGGATCGTCTCAGGGTTGCTCTCGCTGATCGACGTCGACGCGGATCCCATCGCGTCCAGAGAGCACATCCTCGTCTCGAACCTCATCGAGAACACCTGGCGCAACGGCGATACGACCGACCTCCCCACACTGATCAACCAGGTCGCCACACCACCGATACGCAAGCTTGGCGTGTTCGACGTCGACACCTTCTTCCCGGAGAAGGACCGCATGACCTTCGCCATGAGGCTCAACGGCCTGCTCGCGTCCCCGTCGTTCGCATCCTGGATGACCGGCGTAGACCTCGACATCGAGAAGCTCCTGTGGTCCAACGGCAAGCCACAAGCCTCGATCATCTACCTCGCTCACCTCAGCGACACCGAGCGCCAGTTCATCGTGACGATCATTCTCTCCAGGGTCATCACGTGGATGCGCTCACAACCGGGAAGCAGCGATCTACGGGCGCTGATCTACATGGACGAGGTGTTCGGGTTCGTACCGCCAACGGCCGAGCCACCCGCCAAGCGGCCGATTCTCACGATCCTCAAGCAAGCCAGGGCGTTCGGCATCGGGATGCTGCTCTCGACCCAGAACCCCGTCGACCTCGACTACAAGGCCATGTCGAACGCAGGTACGTGGTGCATCGGTCGGCTCCAGACGGAACGGGACAAGGCCCGCATCATCGAGGCCCTCACCACTGCGACCGGGGAAGTCGACATCGCAGACCTCGACGCAACGATCTCGAACCTCTCCAAGCGCGTCTTTCTGCTGCACAGCACCAAACGCTCGGCGCCGACGGTCTTCACGACACGATGGGCGATGTCCTACCTCCGCGGTCCGATGACCCGTGAGGAGATCGCCCGGATCACGCAACGGCGACCTTCAGAACCGACAACGACTCCCGCAAGCGCTCCCCGCTCATCGCCCGACCAGGATGACGCGACGATGGTGGCTCCTGCCGTCGCCGACGGCATCGACGTCGTGACCCTGCATCCGGCGGCACCGTGGGCATCGACGGTCGGCTACGCCGAGAATGGGGCCACCTACAAGGCAGTGCTGGCGGTCACCGTCTCGACCCGGTACGACGAGACACGGCTCGGTGTCGACCACACAGAAACGTGGCAGGCCGTCCTGTCACCACTCACCGACCCTCCCGACACAGACAACCTGATCGAGGTCGACCACGACCCACGGGACTTCATGAGCCTCCAGACCGATGTCCCGTTCACGGAACCGGACGCTCCGATATCCCAGAAGCGGTACTTCGACGATGTCAGCAGGATGATCATCCGAGACCTCGACACCCGCGAGACGATCACCGTCTACCGCAACCAGCCTCTCAAGCTCACGTCGCGACCCGGGGAGTCGTCGACAGACTTCGAAGCTCGCTGCGTGACGGCCGCAACAGATCGAGCCGATGCGGAGATCGCCAAGCTCACGCAGCGATACATGAAGCGGATTCGCACAGCAAGGCGGGATTACGAGAACGCTGTGCGAACGGCCGACTCAGCGGCACAAGCCATGGATGACCTCCAGGGTGAGGCCGCCGTCGGCATGGTGTTCGATCTTCTATCGGGTCGACGTCCACGAGTGTCGTCTTCCAAGCGCCGTTCCGCCGAGGCGCGCCTCGCACGAGCTGAGGACAAGATCGAGGACAAGAAGGCAAGGTTCGAGGATCTCAACGACGAGCTCGCCTCCGAGGTTGCTGCTCTCCAAGAGGAGTGGGCATCGAAGGCAACCGACATAGAGGAGGTCGACGTCGGCCTCGAGAAAGACGACATCGCGCTGGACGCAGTGACCCTGGTGTGGGTGAGAAGCGATCCATCGACGAGCAGCGAGTAGCACACCTCGAACACTCAGACGATCGATCTCCCCTCCAAGCCGTCCGGCTTCACGTCTTGGGGATCAACGCCCACAGCACGTCACGTGAATCCACGATGCCGAGCAACTCTCCGTCTTCGACGACGGGAAGGTGCCGGTACCCGGTCTCGAGCATCCACGCCGCAGCATCGACGACGGGAACATCCGGATCGATGACGTCGGGACCCGGTGTCATGCACTCCGACACGGGGGTCTCGGGGCCCTTCTCATCCGAGACGGCCTGCGTCAGGTCCCTGTCCGTGCAGATTCCGATGATCCCCGATCGATCGACGACGGCCACCGCGCCAACGTGGCACTCGATCATGAGCGCGGCCACTTCGTCGATCGGCGCATCGGGTCCAACGATCTCGCTCTGTCGTCCCACCAACGCACGTACACGCATGATGACCTCCGGCTCTAACGGTAGACGGAAGCTTCGTGAGATGGAAGACGACGAGGGGTATCGCGAAGACCAGTGCAGAAGGGCCGCTGTTCACCGTTCACCGGCAGGACCTGAGCATCCAGGAATGGCCCGGGACTCGGACTGTGAACTTCCGCTCAGATCAGGTCTTGCTCACGGATACCGAAGCTCGGGTGACGCAGGCGACACAGAGCGAGCTTCTCGAGTTGACGGATGCGCTCACGGGTGAGGTTGAACTCCTCACCGATCTCTTCGAGCGTCCTGGGGATTCCATCGTAGAAGCCGTACCGGAGAGCAAGGATCCGTCCCTCACGCATGGGAAGCCTGTCGATGGACTTCCTCAGCGAGTTCGCGATGTCGAGCTCTTCAGTGACCCGAACGGGATCGACGGCATCGTCATCCTCGATGAAGTCTCCAAGCTGTGCACCATCTTCACCGATCGGCTGCTCGAGTGAGACGGTGTCTGCAACGGCGAGAGCGAGTTCGACCTTCGACACCTCGACGCCGGCTTCCTCCGCGATCTCATCCGGCTTGGGATCCCGTCCGAGTTCCGCCTTCAGGGATGCCTGGGCTGCCCGGACCGCTGCGAGGGTGTCATGGAGATGCACCGGGATACGAACCGTTCGGGACTTGTCGGCGATCGCACGGGTGATGGCCTGACGGATCCACCAAGTCGCGTACGTGGAGAACTTGAAACCCTTGCGCCAGTCGAACTTCTCGACGGCACGGATCAACCCGAGGTTGCCTTCCTGGATCAGATCGAGGAAATCGATACCCGACGTGTTGGCGTAGCGTCGGGCGTTCGCGACGACGAGGCGCAGGTTTGCCGTGAGGAACGCGTCCTTGGCCTCGCCACCCCTGCGTACCTGGCGCTTGAGCATGAGCTCTTCGGCCTTCGTGGAGTAGTCGTCTGCATCCAACCGCTCCTGGGCGGTCTGGCCCGCTTCGATCTTCTGGGCGTAGTCGACCTCGTTCTCAGCTGTGAGGAGTTCGTACTCGCCTATCGATGTGAGGTACTGACTGACGAGATCGGTGGTGAGCCTTCCACGATCATCGGTCAACTTGGAGCGTTCCCGATCCTTTATGGATCGACTGAGCGTGTCCCTGTCCATCCGCTCCTTGGCTTCTTCGCGTTCGCGAACAGCTTTGTTGACGATCGCCTTACGAGGCTTCGACCCTGTCGTCATCAACTTCCTCCACGAGGTAGACGGTCGCTTCGCACAGAGAACACATGGCCCTATCGACGGTGTGTTTCGGATTCAGCGATCCGAAGCGTGCACCTCAATATCACACAGGCCATGGGATTTGTGAACCCACTTTCTGATTCGGAAGGTACGGTCGTTGAGAACCTACCCGCACGTCACCACCCGACGTCGCACGCCCGGCGCAGCCGTGGGGGGACAGGCAGACCGCTCTCGACACGCTCGACAACACGCCCACAGAGTTCGTCGAGCATCGACTCGTCGAGGTCCCGCGCACCAGGCCCGACACCACCGAAAGGCCCGTCGTCTCGCTCGAGATGTCCATGCTCGAAACCGAAGGAGCCATCGCCCGGTGGGGTTCCAAACAGGCCATCCCCGGAGGCGAATCCACCGAACATGCCGAGACCCTCGACGAACCCACGGACCAGATCGGGGGCGTCGTCGCGGCAAGCATCGAACGCGTCACCCACCGACACGATCTCGGCAGCTCCCTCGAGTACCTCGGCGTCGAACGTGATCCGAAACCCCCCGTCTCTGAGGGACTCGACCAGTGGCACCGGAGCACCCTGTGAACGCAGGCACCGCGACCACGTCTCGAGTTCCTGTGCCATGGTCTCATCCTCACCGGAGTCCGACACCGACGCAGCTACTCCAACAACGAGAAGGATGGCAACGATCGCAACGCCGACCAGGATCGCTGGAACCAGCCAGTCTGGGTCTCGAGATCGTGGCACTTCCATCAGGACAGCTCCTCTGTTGTTGACATGATGTTCCCACGACGGGACCCCTATCGATACAAGTAACCTTCCACGATGCCCGAAGGAACCACGATCCTCGTCGTCGCCCTCGCCTCGCTCGTGCTCGTCGTCATCCCGGGACCTGCGGTGATCTATATCCTCACCCGCAGCGTGAGCCAGGGCCGAGACGCCGGACTCGTGTCGGCGATCGGTGTGAACCTCGGTTCGACGGTCCACGTGTTCGCAGCTGTTGCCGGGTTGACCGTGCTCCTCGCCAGCTCGACGGCCGCCTACACAGCCGTGAAGTGGGCGGGGGTCGTCTACCTCGCATGGATCGGGATCCGCACACTGATGTCGGACGATGAAGGATTCTCCGAACCCGCCGTAGAACCTGCAGGGCTGAAACGGATCTTCATCCAGGGCGTACTCGTGAACATGTTGAATCCGAAGGTTGCCATCTTCTTCCTGGCCTTCCTCCCTCAGTTCGTCGACCCGAACGCCCCGAACGCGGCAACCCAGACACTCGTCCTCGGTCTGACTCTCGTGACGATCGGACTCATCTCGGACTCCGTGTACGCCGTCATCGGTGGATCGCTCGGAGACCTGTTCCGCAAACGTCCCGGTGCCGCTCGGGCTTCCCGCATCACCGCAGGTTCGGTGTACCTGGCCCTTGCCGGGATCGCCGCGGTCGCCGGCACCCGGAAGTAGCAGCCTTCCCTTCTCCAAACATGCTCGACGACACGGACCTGAACCCCAGATCAGGACCGCTGTTTCGTGCCATTTGGCCAGAACATGTGACAGCACCCCGAGAAGTTGATATGATTGCATAGCTGCCCGCTAAGGAATAGTCTGGAGGGCCAATCATGCGGCTCGAACTGACAAAGAAGACAGACCTGGCGTTCCAAGCACTCGCCGCGATCGCCACCCATGGTGACCAGCGAATGAACGGCTCGGAACTCGCCGCGAGCCTCGACATAACCACGCACTACCTACCTCACGTCATGGCACCACTCACCCGCGCGGGTTGGGTGGCGTCGACCTCCGGTCCTCACGGGGGGTACTCGATCGCGATCGATCTGCACAACATCACACTGCTCGACCTCGTCGAAGTGGTGGAGGGTTCGATCGACAACAACCGCTGTCTCCACCTCGGCCCACAACACTCGACAACTCAAGCCACGTGTGCGCTCCACCATCCATGGACGAAGGCACGTCAGGCCCTGATCGACGCTCTCGCCGAGACGGATATCGGCGAGATCATCGAATCAGTGCCGGACTCATCCACGATCGAACATGAGCAGACGCTGTCTGCCTGAGTCGTTTCAGCCGGGGCCAGCAACAGAAATGAGTAGGGGTGCGTAGAACCGGTAGGAGGGTCGCCATCATCGGGGTGCTGCTCGCCCTCGTCCTTGCCGCATGCGTATGCGAGGACACCGACAGCGGCTCGTGGAACTCCTCTCCCGTTCCGGTCGGACCGGGAGATCCCATCGCCGGCGCCAGGACGTACACGCAGGTGTGTTCGTCCTGCCACGGCGCCGACCTCCAGGGGGTGGACGATCTCGGCACGCGACTCTCCCCATCGGAGTTCATCGCAGACCAGAGCGAATCCTCGCTCGCCCGCTACATCAGGGTCGGCAGGGAGGCCGACGACCCCGACAACGTCACCGGTGTCCTCATGCCTCCAAGTGGCGGTGCCCCGTGGCTGAGCGACCAGGACATCGCTAACACCGCCGCGTACCTCCTGGGCCACCAGTAACGAAACCTCCCGGTGGTGGATGAGGAGATCTGGCGCTCATCGCCGGTTCGGTGCAAATGGTTGAGAAATGTCCGTCACAGCGCGGTATATTGCCAACTCAATCTCTAAGGAACGAACCGTGCGGCTCGAAATGACCAAGAAGTCCGATCTGGCGCTCAAGTCCCTGCGATGCATCGGAGACGCCGAAGGCGAGCTCGTTGCCGGCAAGTGGCTGGCGGACAAGCTCGAGATCACAACCCATTACCTCCCTCAGGTGATCTCCCCTCTGGTCAAGGCAGGCTGGGTCACGTCGACTCCGGGTCCCCGGGGTGGCTACCGTCTTCTCGTCGCCCTCGAGGACATCAGCGTCCTCGAGGTCATCGAGGCGATCGAGGGCCGCATCGAGGATCAGGGATGCGTCCAACGCGGGATCCCCTGTCCTGAGTTCGACCTGTGCGCCCTCCATGCTCCGTGGCAGTCGGCACGCGATGCAATGCTCAAGGAACTCGCTGCCGCAACGATCGCCGAGAACGTCCGACCCTGCAGGGACATGTAGGGCTGACTCACAGCTCACAGCTCACAGCTCACAGCTCACAGCTCAC
>JAJRYI010000139.1 GCA_024275815.1 Actinomycetes bacterium
CTTTGGCATCATGCACGCAGACGACATGGAAGAGGACCTCGTCGAGGTTGGTGGTTACCTCAAGGCGTGGCTCGAACAACGTGACGTCGGGGACGAGATGCGCGACGACGTCGTCGACAACCTCTTCTTCGAGCCACCCGACGCAACCCAGAAACAGGTGGGCTTCTGGGTCCTTCTCGTCCTCTCGACGGCGATCGCCACACTCGGCATCATCGCCGATTCAACCGCCGTCGTCATCGGCGCGATGCTCGTTGCCCCGTTGATGACACCGATCATGGGTGTGAGCGCAGCCATCGTCAACGGATGGGCGAAACGCGTCGCAACGTCGTTCGCCACCGTTGCCGGAGGTGTCGCAGTATCCGTTGCCACGGCGTGGATCGTCACCGCGTGGACGCCACAGCTGGTACCGATCGCCGCCAACTCACAGATCTTGTCGCGTACCTCGCCAACGCTCGTCGACATGATGATCGCAGTCGCCGCAGGCGCCGCAGGAGCCTACGCGACCGTTGATCGGCGAGTGTCTTCCTCGATCACCGGTGTCGCCATCGCCGTCGCTCTCGTTCCACCCCTCGGCGTCGTCGGTCTGACCCTCAAGGCTGGAGCGTTCAGCGATGCCGGAGGGGCCTTCCTCCTCTTCCTCACGAACCTCGTATCGATCATCCTCGTAGCTTCCGTTGTTTTCGTCATCGCAGGTCTCGTCCCGATCGACCAGTTCAAGGAGAACCGCCAGAAGATGCGAACGGTGATCTCCACCGTGGCCGTCGGGGCGCTCGTCATCATGCTTCCGCTCGTCTTTACATCCGAGGGCATCATCGCCAGTGCCGCCAGGCAGTCATCTGCGCAACGGTTGGCCGAAGAGTGGCTCATGGACTCGTCCGATCTCACACTGAACAAGGTCGTTGTTGCAACGAACGACATCAGCGTGGTGCTTTCGGGAGAAGGAACGGTCCCGAACGTCGACGATCTCGAAACGATGCTCGAAGACGAGTTCGAGACGAACATCTCACTCGTCGTCGACTACTTCCCCTCGGTGCGGCTCGTTCCGTCGGATCCGTAGAGCGGACCGAGCGTTCCCGCCTATCCTGAGCCCATGCTCCAACCCTCCACGGACACGACACTGCACGTGACCCTTTCAGGTGACGTCTTCTTGAAGTCACGACGAACCCAACAACGACTCATCAAGACCGTCAAGGCCAACCTCGTCCATGCGCTCGCAGCGGTCGGCTACGAGGGTCCGCTTCGACGGATCGGTACACACAGGTACTCGCTCTCACCAACGCTCGATGCGGTCGAAGTCGTCAGGGAAGCCGCACTGAGCGTATTCGGCATCGCCTCTGTGGACCTCGTCGCCGAACAGGAGTTCATCGATCTAGATGACCTGGCGTCACTCGTCGCCGCACATGCAGCGGATCGAGTCGCAGGGACGACGTTTGCCGCACGCGTGAAGCGTCGCGGGACACACTCGTGGAGCTCAATCGACCTTGCCCGTCGGATCGGCGCACTCCTGGTCGAGGCGGGGGGAAGGGTCGACCTCACCAGCCCGGACGAGACGGTCAACGTCACCGTGCTCGATGATCGGGCGTTCATGGTCCTCGATCACCGGGTGGGTCCCGGTGGCCTGCCGATCGGGACCCAGGACAGGGCTCTGTGTTTGATCTCGGGAGGGTTCGACTCGGTCGTTGCCGCTTGGATGCTGATGTCACGTGGGTGCTCGGTGGACTTCGTTCACTTCTCGCTCAACTGCGCCCAGGCCGATCACGCCCTCGCCGTTGCCGGCGAACTGACACGCGCATGGGGTCACGGGATGGATCCCCAGGTGCACCTCGTCGAGTTCCAACCGGTCAAGGACGCCCTCTACGACCACGTCGACTCTCGGATGCGTCAGGTCACGCTCAAGGTCATGATGGCCAAGGCAGCCGACAAGATCGCCC
>JAJRYI010000140.1 GCA_024275815.1 Actinomycetes bacterium
GACGTACCGCCTGACCCGGGACCCCCAGGGCGTCGTCTACGCAGCGTTCGGGGGGATCGGCATGCCGACCACCGTCTTCGTCGACGCCGACGGCATGATCCGTGAGGTCATCACCGGCCAGATGTCCGAGAACGAGTTGCGCTCCAAGATCGTCGAGCACTTCTCCGTCGAAGCCTGAGCACCGGCGAGCACCTACCCGGCTGCAACGAGCCTCATCTCGAACCGTGCTCCCCCGGCCGGTGCGTCGGTCACGGTGATGGTTCCCTGGTTGCCGGCGACGATCTCGGCCACGATCGCAAGCCCGAGCCCCGAGCCTCCGGTCGAGCGGCTGCGTGACTCGTCGAGCCTGACGAAGCGTTCGAACACCCGTTCACGATCCGGCGGCGGCACTCCGTTCCCGTCGTCGTCGACCCGCAACACGACCTCGTCTCGGTCGGTGCTCAGCGACACGTCGATCTCCCCATCCCCGTAACGTGCCGCGTTCTCCAGGAGGTTCTCCACGGCGCGTGACATCGCTGCGGGATCACACGAGACGGTCACCGGGTCGAGGGTGGCCGTCACGTACACGTTCGGGTTCCTCCGACGCAACGCCTCGATCTCGCCAGCAACGACGCCGTCGAACCGCACATCGGCAACCGTGGAGCCGACCTGTCTGCCCTTGGCGAGGAACAGCAGATCGTCGACGAGGGCGCTTGCCCGGTCGAGTTCGTCGAGCGCGTCACACAGGATGTCGTCGTCATCGGGCCCGGCCCGCAACTCCACCGCAGCGCGGACGCCGGTGAGCGGGCTGCGGAGCTCATGTGCAGCGTCTGCAACGAACCGCCGGTTCGCCGTCACCGCCGACTCGAGACGGTCCAGCGTTTCGTTGAGCGTCACCGCGAGCGCCTCGATCTCGTCTCCGCTCGGGGACACCGGCACACGACGGGTGAGGTCCGTGGCGGTCGTTGCTGCCAGCTCACGACGCATCGCCTCGACGGGACGAAGCGAGCGTGTCACGAGCCACACGGCACCTACCGAGGCCACTGCAGCCACCGCGAGCGTGGCGAGCAGTATCCACAGGGATCGTGAAACGAGGTAGCTCAGCCAGGACGGCGCCAGTATCCCAACGCCGATCGCGGTGCACACGGCGGTGTCGAAACACGATGTGTACGCCGTGGCCCACTGCGATCCGTCGACGTCGATCTCGCTGACGGAGATGAACTCCCCCGTCGGATCGGGGAAGGCGACGGCATCGTCGATGATCGTCCCTGCCACGACGTCGTCGAACGCGTCGCCCGATACGGCCACGATGACGTCCCCATCGATCGCGATGGCGAACTCACCGTCGTCGACCGGTGCAAGGACGACGTCGCCATCGACGATCTGCACCGTGTCGATCTGGTCGAGGAGCAGCAGCTCGACACTGTCGAGGACACGGCCCTGGTCTGCAACCCACATGTTCGTCACCACCACGACACCGGCGAGCAACGTCACCGCTGCAGCGCCGACACCGACCATGGCTGCAATGGTGCGCTGCAACGACGGGGCTGACCTATCCGCCATCGGCCCGCACCCTGTAGCCGAACCCGCGTACCGTCTCGATGGCGTGCCGATCGAACGGCTCATCGACCTTGCGACGAAGGTACCCGATGTAGACCTGGATGACGTTGGTGTCGAGGAACCCGTCGGACCACACGTGATCGAGGAGGTCCTGTTTGGAGATCGGCTCACCGACCCGGTGCATCAGGTAGCGCAGCAACGCGAACTCCCGAGGCGTCAACTCGATGGGTACGTCACCACGCGTGCACGTCCTCTCGGCAGGGTCGAGGCGGAGGTCTCCTGCAACGAGGACGGGGGGCCGGGTCTGTGGGCCCCTCCGGATGAGTGCACGAACACGGGCGAGGAGCACGGTGAGCGAGAACGGTTTGGTCATGTAGTCGTCGGCACCGGTGTCGAGTCCCTCTGCCTGGTCGAACTCGCCGTCTTTGGCCGTGAGCATCATGATCGGGGTGGCAACGCCTGCCGCTCGCAGCTCACGGCATACGACGTAACCGTTCTTGCCGGGGAGCATGAGGTCCAAGATGATGGCGTCGTAGTCGTTCTCGAGGCCACGCCACAACCCGTCGTCGCCGTCGAGCGCTACGTCGACGGCGTACCCTTCCGCTTCGAGCGCCTCACGCAGACCGCGGGCGATCAACTGTTCATCCTCGACAACGAGCACTCTCATGGCGATGATGGTTGCATCTGGCCCACCGGGACGCAATGTGACGCTCTCAGCGTTCTCTCAGTGTCTCTGGGCGGTTTCACAGGAAGCGTGTGGCATGTTGAGGGAAACGACCGAGAGCCCCGAAGGGAGCAGCCGTGACCGAACCTCACATGAACGTGCCTGAGCCAGACAGGTCGAAGCGACCGTGGAGGGCCCTGCTCGGCGTTGCCGTGCTCGCCGGGGCGCTCGGGATCGTCGGCACCTTGGCCGTGGTCGCCGTCACCGAACAGGCGGGGCCACCGGCACCGGGTAAGGCGTACACAGAAACGGCCCTCGCCGAGACACCTACAACTCCCCTCGACACCACCACGACAGCCCCACCGGCGACGACCACGACCACCACCGTTGCGGTGCAGGACGAAGAGGTTCCGCCTCCAACGGTCACCGAACCCGACACCGGCGACGATTTCACGTTCGATGAGCCCGCCCCCGTTGCAACGTTCGACGTCGAGGGCGACAGCCTCGTCGCTGAGGGCGTCCCGGGCGATCTCGGTGAGCGAGCCGACAAGGTGTGGAACCGGTTCGTCGAACTCGTCCCACCCGAGGAGCGCTCGATGGTGGCAGCCTTCGAGTTGATGGGTATCGAGTACGAAGGGGCACACGTCTACCCCACCGACGACGACCCCACCCGGTGGGTGCTCGGTGTCTCTGAGGGCCTCGGGAGGGACCTCGACGAGACGCTGCTGCACGAGTGGGGGCATCTCGTGACACTCTCGGCAAGCGAGGTACCCCCGAACCCCAACGCGCTGGGATGCAAGACGTACTTCACCGGTGAAGGTTGTGCGCTACCCGACTCCACGTTCGCACGCTTCGTCGAGGCGTTCTGGCCGCAGGACATGATCGACGAGGTCGACGGCATCTACATGATCGAGGATGAGGACGAGTACTTCGATGCCCTCGATACGTTCCTCGCCGAGCACGAAGGTGCGTTCGTCACCGAGTACGCCGCTACGAACCCCGGTGAGGATCTCGCCGATACGATCGCGGTCTTCATCCTCACGGACCGCCCCGATGGGGACGAGGTGCGCGACGACAAGGTGCGGTTCCTGTGGGACGACCCGGTCTTCGTCGAGCTCCGTGAACGTATCCGGGCGAACCTGTAGGGGCACGACGCCGGGCCTGGACCTGATCCGGTCAGCTGGTCGTGTCCCGTTCACGGCGGTACACCAGGCCGATGACCGCTGCAATGGAGAACAGGGCGAAGCCTGCCCCGTAGATGGGCCAGTTCGGGCCTTCCGAGAGTTTCCGTCCCGGGGCCTCGACGACGACGGATTGCACCTCGAGGTAGGTCTCGCCCTGGCGGCCCGGGTCGTGGTACTTCCAGATCCCGGTCAGGGCAACGACGGGCCCGAGCCTGCGGTACCGGCCGGGAGGGTCGAGCTGGCGTCCGAGCTCTGCGGGCATGACCACACCGATGCCGATGTTGGCACCGCGCAGTGGCCCCCCGTCGACGAGCGGCCGGATCGCGTACGAGTCGCCGTTGAGCTGTGTCCACATCGTCCCGTCACGTCGGAAGCCGTAGTCACCGACCAGTTCGCCGATGACCGTCACTTCCTGACCTGCGTACAGCTCAGGGTCGTCGAGCAGGTCCACGACGGACACCGTCACTGCCTGTGCGGGACCGCCAAGGGCGACGAAGGCACCGACGAGCATGCCGATCACGATGGCGAGCCGGGTACGCATCATCGGCCCTTCACCAGCGAGTAGAGGAACCCGATGAGGACGAACACCGCAACGAACTCGAGACGACCGAGGTACATCTGGATGATGTAGGTGAGCTTCAAGAGGGCAGGCATCGAGGGAGTCGTCACACCAACGGAGAGCCCGACGCTCGCCCCTGCGCTCACCGACTCGAAGAGGGCCTGTTGGAGAGGCACACCGTAGGCGATCGCAACGCCTGCCCCGGAGAGGAACAGGGCGACGAACAGGAGCGCGACGATCATCGCCGAGCGGGCGACTTCAGGTGTCAAGCGGTGGCGGCCGAACTGGTAGTAGCTGGTGTCGACGAGGGCTCCCTCGGGGAGGAGGTCGCCTCTGACCTCGTCACCGACCGCGCGTACGATCAGCCCGACACGCATCGCTTTGACGCCACCGGCAGTCGACGACGCCATGCCGCCCATCGCCATGGCGATCGCTACGCCGCCGAACGCCAGGCCCGACCATGCAACGAGTTCCGACGATGGGATCGTCGCGAACCCCGTCCCCGTGTGGGCGGAGAGGATCTGGAAGAAGCCCTGGCGGGACAGGCCTGCCACCGACGAGTACATCCCCATCGCTGCGAGACCGACGATGGTGAAGGTCATCGTGACGAGGAACGTCGTCAGGATGGTCCGTGTCTCGAGGTTCTTGAGCAGTGACCATCTCGAGGGCTGGTCCCGCTCGTCGAGGTCGTATGTGACCTTTCGGCGTTGGAGACGCTTGTCGGACCTGCTCCACAGGCGAAAGTGGAACCCGAACGACAGTGCCCCCGCCACCATGAGAACGGCGGTGACCCCCTCGAAGATGGCAGAGTGGTAGTACCCGATGCTCGTGCTCTGGGGTGAGAACCCTCCCGTGTCGAACGCTGCGAAGAAGATCATCAGGCCGTGGAACAGTGACCGTTCCCATGCAAAGCCGAGAACGAACCTGGCGACGAGTCCGAGAGCGATGACACCGACGACGAGGTGGAGCACCGACACGGCCCAGATCACCCGAGCCGTTGACTGGACCGAGGGGAGCACCCGATCGTCACGGCCTTCACCCTGGAACAGTGTCGTCATGCCGCGCCCTGCGAAGAGGACGAGCGCGGCGATGATGATGCCCTGGCCGCCGAGGAAGTGCAGCAGGTGCCTCCAGAAGTTCAGAGAGGACGCGAGATGGTCGAGGTCCTGTACGAGGGCAAGGCCGGTGGTCGTCAGCCCCGACATTGCATCGAAGTAGGCGTCGAGGGGTGACCCGAAGTGGCCAGAGAGGGTGAACGGGATCGACCCGATGGCAGGCACGATCAGCCAGGTGAGGGCCACGACGACCATCCCGTGGCTCCAATCGAGATGCCGCTGGTCCGACTTGATCTTCGACGTTGGGGGCAGGCTCACACGGATCAGCGTTGCACCGATCACCGCAAAGAGGCCGGCCATGAGGATGAACGAGCCGAGCGGGTTCCACTCCCGCGTCAGGAGCGCCCACACGATGGGGATCCCCGATGCTGCGGTGACGACGAGGAAGATCCGCCCGAGGGCTGCACCCACCGTTCTGAGATCGTCCGCTGCCGGTCGGATCAGCATGTCAGAACAGCCAGAGTGCGAGTGCAGCGACGCCGACGCCGATGAGGAGGAGGGCGGCCGCGATCAGGGCTTCGAGGAGGAACAGCACGAGGCCGTCGACGGGGTTCGGTACCCACACCGGTGTCGAACGTTCACCGTTGCGGCTCATCGCGAGTCCTTCTCCGTACAGCAGAACTCGACGAGCAGGTCGCTTGCCCGGTCGACCAGGCTCGTGGCGACGATGCGGTCACCGGGGCGGATGATCGTCGGGCCCCTCGGCACGATCAGTTCGCCTGCACGTTCAACGGCGACGATCACCGAGAACGGTGGCACGTCGATGTCCTGGAGCGCCCGTTCCTCGAACGACGAACCGACCTCGAACTCGGTTACCGACAGTTTGCCGTGGGCAAGGAGCACCGTTGCTTCGAGCACGTCGACCTTGAGGTCGCGTTCGAGGACCCCCACCATGAGGTCGGTGACGGCGACGGTGTTGATCCCGAGGGCGTTGAACGTCGGGGAGTTCGTCGGGTCGTTGAGCCGTGCAAGTACTTTCGTCACACCGAGTGTCCGTCCGAGCTGGGCTGCAACGAGGTTGACGTCGTCTTTGCCCGTCACTGCAAGCAGCCAGTCGGAGCGGTGCACGTCGGCCCGTTTGAGGAGTTCGACGTCGGTGCCGTCCCCCTCGAAGACGATGACGCCGGTCTCACCGACGACCTTCATTGCAACGTCGCGTCGCGGTTCGATGACGGTGACGGTGTGTCCCGAGCGTGCGAGCTTGCGCGCGAGATACGACCCGACCTTGCCTCCGCCGACGATCAAGGCTCTCATTTCAGCTCCGGCTCCACGTCGATGAGGTACTTGCCGACCTTGCTCGTCGTTCCGTGCTTGGCCGCGGCAACGACGAGGTCCTCTTCGTGGAGCATCGTGTCGGGTTCGGGGATGAAGGTGCCGCCATCACGCATGATGGCTGCGACGCGCAGGCTGCCGCGGATCTCGAAGTCGGTGACCTTCATCCCTTCGGCCTCTGCTGAGAGCTGCATCTCGACGATCTCGATGTCACCCGTCGAGAAGGTGACGTGGTAGTCGAACTCGGACTCGACGAGCTGCTCATGGATGACGCGTGACACGAGATGCGCGCCGGCGACGTAGCGCACGTTGAGTGCCCGGTACACCTCGGCACGTGCAGGATCGTCGAGGCGGGCGATCGTCTTGGGGACACCGAACACCTCTTTGGCGACCTGTGCAGCCATGACGTTGGCGTTGTCGTTGCTGGTCACCGCAACGAAGGCGTCTGCGAACTCGATGTCTGCCGTTCGCAGGGTGCGCACGTCGTAGGCGAGGCCGACCTCGGTGCGACCGTTGAACGCGGCACCGAGACGGGCGAGTTTCTCTGGGACCTCGTCGATGACGGACACGTCGTGCCCTTCCTCAGAAAGGGTGAGTGCGAGATCCGATCCGATCCGACCGCAGCCTGCGATGACAACATGCATCCTCTCAGGCTAATCAGCTACAGGTCCCGATTCGCTGATACAGATGCCATGTCTCGGCCACCACTACCCTTCCCTTCGATGTGGTTCCGAGCACGCTCCCTTGCCGTCGTGACGGCCGCCGTCCTCGTGGTGTCTGCGTGCACCTCTGCGGCGACCGACGAACCGACAGCACCCGCAGAGTCCACCTCTAGCTCCACGACGACCTCGACGCCGTCATCGACGACGACCTCGACGGTTCCCCCGACCACGACGACGGAAGCTCCACTCGCCGTCGTCTCGGTCACCGGTGACCTCCCCACCGAGCTCACCGCAGCCGCTTCAATGTTCCTCTCCGCGGTCCAGGACCCCAGGAACGATCCGGGCGAC
>JAJRYI010000141.1 GCA_024275815.1 Actinomycetes bacterium
TCCGGGTGACCGGGGCGGCTAGGTAAACCCCGTCAGGAGCAAGACCGAGCAGGAACAGGACTGCCCGTCCGTTACGTTCCGGGTAGGTCGCATGAGGCCGTGCGGTGACGCCGGTCCCAGATAGATGACCGTCCTCGACAGAATCCGGCTTACACACCAACTCACTCACGTTGATGGGGCCACCACCGGTGGCCCCATCAACGCGTCGTCGGGATCGAAGTTCGATCTCAGCTCTCGCCGCCTTCGCCGAGCGTCACGAGCTTGTAGAACGCCCAGCCGATGAACGATCCGACCATCGGAGCCACCATGTACATCCACAGCGAGGTCGCCTCACCCCCGATGAGTGCCGGGCCGAGTGTCCGCGCCGGGTTGACCGACGTACCCGTGAGCGGTACGAGTACGACGTGGATGATGAGCAGTGTGAGCGATATCGCAAGGAACGCCGTCGCACGGAACTGCTCGCTCTCGGTCACCTTGAGGATCACCGCAACGAAGAAGGCGGTGAACATCAACTCGAGCAGGAACGCGTCCATGTCCGAGACGCCGAGCATCGCGTTGGGGATGGTCGCTGTCGAAGCGACGAACGCCTGGGAGAAAGCGCTCAACAGCACGAGGGATGCCAGAACGGCCCCCGCCACCTGGGCGATGACGTACATGATGAACGAACTGGCGTCGAGCCTGCGATCGATGAGCATGGCGAGGCTCACCGCAGGGTTGAAGTGCCCACCGGACACCTCGCCGTAGCGCCGCGCTCCATCAGGCGATCGGCCCCGGGACGGTACCAACCAGATCACTAAGATCGGGAGCGTCGACCCCTAACGGAGCGCTCAGCGATCGACGCACAGTGTGTCTGAGTACTCTGCGTGCGGCATCGGGTCACTCCGGGCGCCGCACGTGCAACATCACCGAACCGGAAGGAACCGATGACGCGTTTCGCGTACTTCTGTGGCCATGAACAGTTCCAACCAGAGGTACTGATCCGTCACGCCGTCCTCGCCGAGGAAGCAGGCTTCGACATGGTCATGGTCTCGGAGCACTTCCATCCGTGGGTGGACGACCTGGGAGCATCGGGGTTCGCGTTCTCCACGATCGCAGCGATGGCCCAGGCAACGACGACGATCGGGTTCTCGACGTGGGTCACGACGCCCCTCTGGCGCTTCCACCCCGCCGTGGTCGCCCAGGCAGCGGCCACACTCGACCGTATCAGCGAGGGACGGTTCGCCCTCGGCGTCGGAACAGGCGAGAAACTCAACGAGAACCCACTCGGCTACGACTTCCCGAAGTACAGCGAACGAGCATCACGGATGAACGAGGCACTCGAGATCATGCGTCGACTGCTCGATGGCGAGAAACTCAGTTTCCACGGAGAGTGGTACTCGACAGACCGTGCAAAGCTGTACAGCCCGCCGGTGCACGATATCCCGATATACATGGCAGCGCTTGGCCCCAAGTATGCTGCTCTCGCAGGACGCAAGGCAGAGGGTGTGATCACGAGCGTCAAGGACCTCGAGACCACGTTCGAGCGAGTCATCGACCCGGCCCGTCGGGCTGCTCAGGAGGCGGGACGCACTCCACCGACGATCCTTGCATCGCGCTGGAGCCTACGGGCATCGAACGCCGACGAAGCCTGGAGAGCCCTCGGAGCCTGGCGAGGGCTCCGGGCCCCCGGGCGTCTCGAGGCGGTCGATCCAATGGACCTCCGTACCCGCGCCGACCAGATGGAGAGGGAGGAGATCCTCTCCATGTACAGCATCGTCGAACAACCGGATGACTACATCGATGTCTACGCACCGCTGATCACCGAAGTCCATGCGGACGTCATCACGATCCAGACCACGGCAATCGATCAGGAAGCAACGATCACGATGCTCGGTTCCGAGGTGCTCCCCCGCCTCAGCGAGCTCGGATAGCGATCAGCCTTCCGATGGGATGCTTCCACTCTCTACTGCGTCGATCACCGCGAGGGCACTCCGTGCGAAGTCCTCGCCAAACGACCCGTCGGCCATTGCAGCCCAGAGGCTGGGAACCACGGTCTGTGTGTAGGCCGTGCGCACGACATCACCCGACTCGCCGTCGGGAAGGTTCTCGTAGGTGCGAAGGAGCAGATTCGCGAATCCGTCGCCCAGTGAGGCAACCATGTCGACGACCCACGATCCGTCATCGAGCATCCGGGCGATGACGACGGACCCCGTCGTTGGGCCACTCGATATCGGAACGCTTGCGAACTCAACACCTTCGGACGTGAACTGAGTCGCCTGGCCGACGGTGAGCGTGGACACAGGTCGCGACGCGAAGTCACTGAAACCTTCTGCGAACGAGCGCCAGTACCCCGCCTGTAGCTCAACGGGCACACCCTCGACGAGGTACTGCGATGTCGTATCGGCGGACAGAGAGTTCTCGATCCCGAGTATCAAGGCGAGCGAGTCGGGAAGGATCGACTCGGATGCCGTCTCCACGTCTCCGGCATCGATGGCCTCGAACCACGCAACGACAGCGCGTTCGGGTGTGTCATGGCCTGTAGCCGCCGGTTCCGAGGAGGAACACGCCGCGACGAACACGAGCACGACAGCAGTGAGTGAGACAAGTCGAACCATGCCGGGAGAGTACCTGCCGATACCCGCAACCGACCTCGACACTCGCCGCCCTATGGCCATACCGGCAACCTCCGACCTATCGTACGCGCATGGGATTCTCCTGGCCAAAGGCTGCTGCGGTAGGGATCGTGGCGGGTTTTCTGTCGGGTCTCCTCGGGATCGGTGGCGGTGTGATCGTCGTTCCCGGACTCGTGCTCCTCCTCGGACTCGACCAGTACTCGGCTGCAGCTACCTCAGTCGCGACCATCGTTCTGACCGCTGCGGCCGGGTTGGTCGCTTTCGGAGTCAACGGCTCGGTCGACTGGGGCACGGCACTGATCGTGTTCGTCGGAGCAGCGATGGGTGCGTGGGCGGGAGCCCACTACATGCACAAGATCCCCGAGTACGTCCTTGCGGGCGTGTTCACCCTGGTGATGGCGGTGGCCTCGGTCAGGATGTTCTTCTGATGCTCGAGATCATCGGACTCATCTTGCTCGGCGTGTTCGCAGGGTCGCTCGCTGCAACGCTCGGTGTGGGCGGTGGCATCATCTTCGTTCCTGCTCTCGTCGCCTTGTTCTCCTTCGACCAACTCCAAGCGCAAGGGACATCCCTTGCCATCATCGTGATGACCGCAGTCGTCGGGACGGTCACGCACGCCCGGGCGGGAAGGGTCGACTGGAAGGTCGTTGCCGTGGTCGGCTCGAGCGGCATCATCGCAGCGTACGGAGCGGCGACACTTGCTCAATCCATGAACGAAGACCTGCTTCGTAAGGTCTTTGCCATCGTCCTGGCTCTCCTGGCGATCCGGATGGGGTTACGAACCTACCGGCTGTGGAGGATCTCATCTGCTCTCGATAGCGGCTGATACCGTCCCGGTCCGCAGCAACGTCTCTCGCGCTCGACGGTCTGAGAGGCCTGCTCGCCTCCACAGAACGATGAGGTAGACGAGTCCGACGGCCTCACCCACCCACATCACCGGGTTCGTGAACACGTCCATCACGTAGTCGGTGAAACTCGGGAGACCCGTTGGGATGAACCCGGTGCCGAGGAAAGGCCACCACAGGGTGGCAGGCTCGCTCCACATCGCATCGAGCAGCAGATGCATCATGACCCCGACAGCAACCAGCATCCAACGCTTACGCGATGGGCCCCGTCGAGTGAGTACGAGAACGA
>JAJRYI010000142.1 GCA_024275815.1 Actinomycetes bacterium
TCGTGTTCGTGACGCACTCGATCCCCGAAGCGGTGTTCCTCTCACAGCGAGTGATCGTGATGTCCCCGCGTCCGGGACGGATCGCCGCCGACATCGACGTCGACCTCGGAGACCGCATGTTCGAGACGCGAGAGTCTCCGGAGTTCTTCGACAAGATCACCGAGGTGCGCGAAGCCCTCCGTTTCGAGGAGGGCTCGGGGTGATCCGCAAGCTGTTCAAGGGTTCGACACCGGCCGTCGTCGTCGGCTTCGGAGGCCTTGCGCTGTGGGAGCTGTCGTTGCGCATCCTCCAACCCGAGGGGTTCGTGCTTCCTCCACCGAGTGAGATCGTGTTCGCGTTCTTCGAGAACATCGATGAGATATGGGCGGCCACCAAGAACACGGGATACGTCGTGGTGACCGGTCTCGCCGCCGGTGTGTTGCTCGGCATCGTGTGGGCGTTGCTCGTGTCTCGCTTCAGGTTGGCCAACGAGACGCTGACCCCACTGGCCATCTCGCTCAACGCGATCCCCATCATCGCTCTTGCCCCGATCTTCAACGCATGGTTCGGGCTGTTGTCTCCGGTATCGAACCAGTCGATCGTCGTGATCCTCGTGTTCTTCCCTGTGTTCATCAACACGACGAAGGGCCTCACCGAAGTAGCACCGACAGAACTCGAGTTGATGAGATCGTACGCGGCGTCGTCGTGGGAGGTCACCAAACTCGTGCGGATCCCCAACGCGATGCCGTTCTTCTTCACCTCGCTCAAGATCGCTTCGTCGCTCGCCGTCATCGGCGCGATCGTCGCTGAGTACTTCGGCGGTCGGCAGGATGCGCTCGGTCCGCTTATTGTGCAGAACGCAGGTCTCACGAGATACACCGAGGCGTGGGCGGCGGTACTCGCTGGAAGCGTCATGGGCATCGTGCTGTATCTGATGAGCGGAGGTCTCGAGCGGGTGTCCATGCCGTGGAAACCCGATGTGGAGGCGGCAGGGTCCTAGGGACCGTGGAGAAGGAAGACACAGAGGAGGAAGACTCGATGCAATGGGGTAAGAAAAAGAGGCTGACCCGGTGGCTCATCGTGCTTGCGGTGTTCGCCATGGTGGCGGCTGCGTGCAGCAGCTCGGATGACAGTGGAGCCGATACACAGGAACTGACCCCCGTGAAGCTGCAGTTGCAGTGGTTCACGCAGGCACAGTTCGCCGGCTACTTCGCAGCGTTGGAGAAGGGCTTCTACCGTGATGCCGGCCTCGACGTGACGATCCTCGAAGGCGGCGTGGACATCGTTCCCGCAACGGTCCTCGATTCCGGGGCAGCCGACTTTGCGATCTCGTGGGTTCCTAGAGGCCTCGTTCCTCGTGAGGAGGGCCTGAACATCACGGACATCGCGCAGGTGTTCCAGCGCTCTGCGACCCTCCAGGTGTCGTTCAAGGACAAGGGCATCAACTCGGTCAGCGATCTCAAGGGTAAGACCGTCGGGAACTGGGGGTTCGGCAACGAGTTCGAGCTTCTTGCCGGATTGCGCAGCGCCGGCCTCGACCCGGACACCGACGTCTCGCTCGTCCAGCAGCAGTTCGACATGCTCGCTCTGATCAGCGGTGACATCGACGCAGCCCAGGCGATGATCTACAACGAGTACGCACAGGTGCTCGAGACGGTCAACCCCGCAACGGGTGAGCTCTACCAGCCCGAGGACCTGTCGATCATCGACTGGAACGATGTGGGGACCGCGATGCTCCAGGATGCCATCTGGGCCGACGCCGACAAGCTCGACGATGACGCGGCGTACAGGGCCACAGCAGTCAAGTTCGTGGAGGCCTCCCTGCGAGGCTGGGCGTTCTGTCGTGACGAGTTCGAGGAGTGTGCCAACATCGTCCTCGATGCAGGGCCGACCCTGGGCGAGTCGCATCAGCAGTGGCAGCTCAACGAGATCAACAACTTGATCTGGCCATCCCCCAACGGCATCGGCGTCATGGACCAGGCCCTCTGGGATCAGACCATCGAGGTCGCTGTGTCTGAGGGAATCCTCAAGGCAGTCCCGACGGACGGCGCCTTCCGCACAGATATCGTCGAGGAAGCCCTTGCGAACCTGAAGGCGGATGGGGTCGACGTCATCGGCAACGGATGGGAAGCCAAGGACATCGTGCTGAGAGAAGGCGGCGAGTAGGAACAGGTGAAGCGGCGGTCCCTCCCGTTGTGGGAGGGACCGCTCGTACTTACGAGGATGGAACGCCATGAACCAGACAATGACGACGGATGCGATCCGGGTGATGAATCGCGACGAGGCGCTCGCTGAGGCCTTTCGATGTCTCATGTGCTGGGATGCCCCATGCACCAGGGCGTGCCCGACGACCATCGACGTTCCCGGGTTCATCAAGCAGATCGCGTACGACGATCTCATCGGGTCGGCCAGGACCATCCTCGACGCCAACATCCTCGGTGCTTCGTGTGCACGGGTGTGTCCGACCGAGGTGCTCTGTTCCGGTGCCTGTGTACTCAACGATCTTCACGAGCGACCGATCGACATCGGTCGACTTCAGGCGTACGCAACCCTCGACGTCGTGTTCGGAGGAACAGAGCTCTTCGAGCCGACACCGGTGACCGGTGGGAGCGTGGGGATCATCGGGGCCGGGCCTGCAGGCCTTGCATGTGCCGCTGAACTCACCCGACTCGGCCACCGTGTGACCGTCTACGACGCCAGTGATGAGCCGGGAGGCCTCAACACGCACGGTGTTGCGACGTACAAGATGGATCGCGCAACGAGCCTGGCTGAGGTCGAGTTCATCGAGAGCCTCGGGGTCGAGATACGACCGTCGACCGCGGTGGGGACGGACATCACCGTCGATGAGCTCATCGCAACGCACGATGCCGTGTTCGTCGGTGTCGGCCTCGACGGCGTTCCGCCGCTCGGACTCGTTGGCGAAGATCTCCCAGGCGTCCAGGACGCCCTCGAGTTCATCGACGAGGTTCGCCGGGGGAACGCGGACCTCACCGGTGAGCGCGTCGCAGTCATCGGCGGGGGCAACACAGCGATCGATGCGGTCACACAAGCAGCCATGGTCGGAGCCGAACGGGTGTACCTCGTGTATCGGCGCGGTCGCAACGAGATGCGTGCCTACCCGCACGACATCGAGCGGGCACTCACTCACGGTGTGGAGTTCGTCCACTGGAGCGCTCCGAAGCGATTCGAAGGATACGGCTCGGTGTCGTCGCTCGTGTGTGAGCGGACCGAGTACCAGGGAGGCAAGGACGGATCGTTGCGTCTCGTGACGATCGAGGGAACCGAGTTCTCCCTTCCGGTCACCAGGGTGATGCGGGCAACCGGGCAGGCGAAACATGTCGGCTTCTTGAACCAGCTCCCCGGTGTCGAAACCGACCCGGGTGGCAGGGTGATCGTCGACGGGGGGTTCCGCACGACGAACCCCAAGATGTGGGCTGGAGGCGATTGCGTCAACGGTGGCAAGGAAGTCGTCAACGCGGTTGCCCACGGCAGGGACGCAGCGAGGGACATCGATCGAGAGTTGCGCTCGGGCGCAGCGGGGAAGTGAGGCAGCACAATGGCTGACCTATCCGTCAACATCTGTGGCATCGAATCGCCGAACCCCTTCTGGCTGGCATCGGCCCCACCGACGAACACCGGTGATCAGATCGCCCGCGCTTTCGACATCGGCTGGGGTGGCGCAGTGTGGAAGACGCTCGGTGATCCGATCGAGAACGTCTACAGCCGCTACAGCTCCCTGGACTACAACGGCCAGAAGATGGCGGGCTTCAACAACATCGAACTCATCACGGACCGATCTCTCGAGGTGAACCTGATCGAGATCGCCGAGGTCAAGCGGCGGTACCCCGACAACGTCGTCGTCGTGAGCCTCATGGTCGAGTCCAACCCCGAGGCGTGGGCAGACATCATCAAACAGGTCGAACAAGCCGGTGCAGACGCCATCGAGCTCAACTTCGGCTGCCCCCACGGCATGTCCGAACGCGGCATGGGTGCAGCCGTCGGCCAGGTCCCCGACTACACCTGTGACATCACGGGGTGGGCGAAGTCCGCAGCCACCGTCCCCGTCTTCGTGAAGCTGACCCCGAACATCACCGATATCCGTGTTGCAGCACGCGCCGCAAAGAACGGTGGTGCCGATGCCGTGAGCCTGATCAACACGATCAACTCGATCACCGGTGTCGACCTCGACAGCCTGGTCCCACGCCCTGCAGTCGGGGGGAAGTCGAGTCACGGCGGCTACTGCGGCCCGGCCGTCAAGCCGATCGCGCTCAACATGGTGGCCTCGATCGCAGCGGATTCGTTCACGGAGGGACTCCCGATCAGTGGTATCGGCGGGATCGGGACCTGGCAGGACGTCGCGGAGTACATCCTGCTCGGGGCGACCACCATCCAGGTGTGCACAGCGGTGATGCACTACGGGTACCGGATCGTCGAACCCATGGCTGAAGGCCTGTCCAACTACCTCGACAGCAAGGGCATGAAGAGCGTCGAGGAGCTTCGAGGACTCTCGGTGGACAAGGTCACCGACTGGAACAACCTCGACATCAACTACGTCATCAAGGCGAACATCGACCAGGACAAGTGTGTGCACTGCGGCCTGTGCTACGTTGCCTGTCGGGACGGGGCGCACCAGGCGATCGGCACCGAGCGCATCGACGACGACAAGACGAAGGTCTGGATCATCGAGGATCTCTGTGTCGGGTGCAACTTGTGCTCGATCGTGTGCCCGGTGTCGGGGTGCATCA
>JAJRYI010000143.1 GCA_024275815.1 Actinomycetes bacterium
GATCGCACCGACGATCACACCCGGGATCGAACCCATTCCACCGACGATGACGATGACGAGGATGATGATCGAAACGAGGAGCTTGAAGGAACTCGGGAATATCGACCCGACCTTGACGGCGAAGATCATCCCTGCGATCGCTGCGAAGATCGCACCTATGACGAACGCCTGGAGCTTGACCTGCGTCGTGTTGATGCCCATCGCCTCTGCAACGTCTTCATCCTCGCGAAGCGCCGTCCACGCCCGCCCCGTCCTCGTCTTTTGCAGTCGCCACGCGACGTAGATTGCAACGGCCACGAAGACGGAGATCAGGTAGAACATGGCCTGAGAGCTCGTCCCCTTGATGGCGACGGGTCCCAGCGCGGCCGACGGCACGTTGGTGATGCCCTGGGCACCTCCGAAGTACGGGGCGAGGAAGTCCGAGAGGAACAGGATCCGCACGATCTCTCCGAAGCCAAGCGTGACGATCGCAAGGTAATCGCCGCGAAGCCTGATGACCGGCGTACCGACGAGCACACCAGCGATCGACGCCATGATGATTACCGTTGCCAGAATCAGCCATCCCTCCCATGACAGGAAATCGAGTGTCAGCTCCGGTGTCCAGAACGGTGACTGGGCAGAGGTGAGCACAGCGGTCGTGTAAGCGCCGACGGCGAAGAACGCGACGTACCCGAGGTCGAGAAGCCCTGCAGATCCAACAACGATGTTCAACCCGAGTCCCATGAGCACGAAGAGCCCAACGTTGGCGAGAAGCTCGTTGGTGAGCCCGCCGAGGATCATCGGAAGGAAGACCACGGCAAGGACCGTGACCCCGATCGCGATCGCGTTCTTCCGGAAGCGAACCGCGGGGTCCAGGTTGAGGCGCTCCATTCTGCGTTCCGTGATCGTGCGTTCGTCGGAGCGGTATCCGAGCACACCGAACACCGACGCGATCACGAGAGCTGAGATCGTCGTGAGCCCACCATTGAGCTCGTAGATCCACCCCGCCACGAACTCGACGCGGAGGCCCTGGGTGATGTCGGTCACGATGATCTCGAGGAGAGCGAAGAGGACCACACCGGTCGCGGCAAAACCCAACGCTGCGCGCACCTTTCGAGGAACGATCGTGAGAACGCCTCCCAACAGGCCCAACAGGCCCGACCCGATGATCCACAACACTGCCGCGATGCCGACCCCCCGCCCGAACGTCAAGAGCTCGATGAGGTTCGGGCCGAGGTTTCTGAAGATCTCGGTGAGGTCGATCGCGTCGATGACGACGATGAAGAACGAGAAGAACAAGCCGGAGAGCAGGCCGACGACGAGCCCGGAGATCAGCTCACGCTCACCCTTTTCAGCTGTCGGAGATCCAGGGGGCGTGTCGTATCGGGCCGCGATGTGGCCGTAGACGACGGGAACCCACAACAACGTGATGAACCCGAGGCTCAGCCATGGTGAGACGATCAACCGCCGGTCGAGCGCCGTGACCATGCCGATCGCCGCGATGAAGGACATGGTGAGTCCGCCGAGTGCTCCCCAGCGCTGCACCTTCGACCAGTCGACCGGGTTCGTGACAGTAGAATCGGGCGCGTCTGTACGTTCCAACATGTCGGTCATCAGGCGCGGTCCTCCTTCCCGAGTTGCTCACCGAAGAGACCCGCCGGTTTGAAGATCAGCACGAGCACCAGCGCTGTAAACGCAACGACGTCCTTGAGCTGGCTGAGGCCAGGGATCACGATCGTGAACCCGGCGAACCCCACGAGGCTCATGAGCACCGAGGCTGCGCCGAGAACGATCACACCCTTGCGATGGAGAACGTTGCCGCCGGCGATCGCTGCACCACCGGCAACCAGCAAGACGATCGCAAGCGCCGTCGGGATCTGCCAGGAAAGTCCCCGCAGGACCACGTTCGGGCCGAGGCCTTCGAAGAGCCCGAGAAGGATGCCGCCGAGCATGGCGCCGACGATGTTGCCGATGCCGCCGAGCACGGCGGCGGTGAAGGCCTTGATACCTGGCAGGAACCCCGTGATGAAAGAGACGCTGCGGAACATCAACGCCCACAACAGCGCAGCGACACCCGCCATTGCACCGCCGACGGCGAACGTCATCACGATCACCTTGTCGACGTTGATGCCCATCAACGCCGCGATCTCCTTGTCCTCTGCAACGGCACGCATCGCTCTCCCTGTGGCCGAGCGTTCAACGAACAGCCAGAGTGCCGCCATCGACACTGCCGCCAGAACGACGACGAGCACCGTGGTGCCGGGGATCCTGAAGCCGAGTACGTCGATCGGGTCACTGAGCCACTTCGGTGGTGCCGGGTACGTCTTGACCGCAGGGCCGACCAGGAGTTGCACCGCGTTCTGGATGAAGAACGAGATGCCGATCGACGTGATCAGCGGGATGAGTCTCGGCGCATTGCGCAGCGGTCGGTACGCGATCTTCTCGATCAACACCGCGGTGAAGGTCGAGGACACCATTGCAACGACGAGCACGATGAGAATCGACAGGATGAAGTTCGACTCCCATATGCCTGCGTCGAAGAGTGCGTTGGCGGTGAAGAAGCCAACCATCGCCCCCACCATGAACACTTCGCCGTGAGCGAAGTTGATGAACCCGAGCACCCCGTACACCATCGAGTATCCGAGAGCGATCAGTCCATACATCGAACCCTGGGCGATACCGGAGATGAAGAGCTGCTTCCAGGCCGCTGCGCTCAGCCCGTTCCCCTCGAGGCCGAGCGCTATGGCACCGATCGTTCCCCACACGGTGACGAAGATCGCCATCACGCGTACGGCCCACAGGAATGAATCCGTCCAGGAGAACTTGAATGTTCGCGTCTTCGTCGCCGTTGTGATCATGTGTTTGCGAGTAAAGCAGAAAGCCGGCGCCTAGACAGGCGCCGGCTCTCGCGTTCAGTCGTCGTCGGTTCAGCCGTTGGGCGAGAACTCGTAAACGATGTTGGTCTTTCCTGCTTCGATGTTGGTCGGATCCTCATGGAGGACGATCGAGATGCGCTGCGCGCCGCAGTCTCCGAAGTCGTCACACGACAGGGTTCCGATGATGCCACCGAAGCCCTTCGTCGCCGTCAGCTCATCACGGAGCGCCTGGCGATCGATGAACAGCGACCCGTCATCGAGTTCGACGGCAACCTTGTCGATCGCCGACAGCAGCAAGACAGTTGCGTCGTAGCTGTGTGCCCAGAACGCAGCCGAGGGTGCCTCGCCGTACGCAGCCTGGTAAGCCGCGAGGAAGTCTGCAGCCGTCGTGCCGATCTCGGAGGCGTTGTTGCCGTAGTCCAGGTTCGGACCCGAGAAGTACATGCCGGCGGTCTCGGGCAACTCCATGAAGTTATCCGTCAACAGACCATCTGCACCGATCAGGACGACGTCTTCGAGTCCTGCGACTCCTCGTACCTGCTGGGCAATGAAGCCACCTTCAGGCATGAAGATCGGGAAGTAGATGACCTCAGGCTCATTCTGAGCTACCTCGGTGAGCACGCCGGTCATGTCCGTGTCGCCCTTGTTCACAGCCGTGAACGCGACGATCTCGCCACCGAGCTTCTCGAAGGCGTTCTTGAACGCCGTTGCCAGACCGTTGGTGTACGGGTCACCATCGTGGATCGCCGCAGCCTTCGTCAGGCCGAGTTCGTTGAACACGAAGTTCGCAACCGCTTCACCCTGGAACAGGTCGTTGTGCGCCGTGCGGTAGTAGCCGGGGCTGTAGTTCTCGCCCGGGGTTCCTGCAAGGTCCGACGTGAGTGCCGGGGACGTGTTCGAAGGGGAGATCATGACCATGCCGGCTTCAGAGATGAGTGGCATCGCACCCGTCGCTGCACCGGAGCAGGACGTTCCAATCACACCAACGACCTGGTCGTCGGACGCGATCGTCTGACCTGCAGCCGCTCCACCTTCTGCAGAGCAGAGGTCGTCGAGCGGAGTACCGATGCTCACGTTGTGGCCCTTGATCGGACCGAAGTCCGTGATGGCCAACTCTGTACCTCTCTGGTTCGGGACGCCGAGGAACGCAACGTCGCCCGAGATCGCCTCGAGGCTGCGGATCTGGATGTCCTCACCAGGAGCGACGATGACCGCACCGAGCGGACCCGCTTCGGGAACTCCGCCGCCGGCCTCTGTCGTGGTCGTCTCTTCAGGCTCTGTCGTGGTCGTCTCTTCTTCAGGTTCCGTCGTGGTCGTTGCAGCTGTAGTCGTCGTCGCCGACGCCTCATCGTCTCCGCCGCTGTTGACGGCGATGATCACGATGACGATCAAAGCGACAGCAGCAACAGCAATCCACGGCAGCCATTTCTTCAGGTTGTCATTCACCTTTGGTGCCTCCATACATTTTCTCGTTGGACACGGGCACCGCCCGTGCATCGAATCAGGGTAGACACCCTGCAGGCAACCGGCAACAGGTGACGGTGGAGTGAGTACCTTTAGGCGCGATGACTGAGACTTCCGGAGCCCACATAGCTCGACAACGGCAGCGCCTCACCGCGTCCGAAGTCGATTTCGACGTCGAGAGGCAGCGAGCCATGCTCATCGGACTCGTCCGCTCGAGGAACGACAGGGCCCGAGGGGAGTCCAGCCTCGCAGAGCTCGCTCTCCTGACCGACACGGCAGGATCTGAGCCGGTCGAGATGGAACTCGTACGGCGCGAGCGGCCCGATCCTGCAACGTTCATCGGGAAAGGCAAGCTCGCGGAGCTGGTCTCGATCTCGACGGCTCAGGGGATCGATGTCGTCGTGTTCGACAACGAGCTGACCCCGGCCCAGCAACGGAACCTCCACCAGGCGTTCAAATGCGACGTCGTCGACCGTGTCGCGTTGATCCTCGATATCTTCGCTCAACATGCTCACACGAAAGAGGGCATGCTCCAGGTCGAACTCGCACAGCACCGCTACCGCCTCCCTCGTCTTCGCGGCAAGGGTGTTGAACTGTCGCGGCTGGGTGCAGGGATCGGCACGAGAGGACCGGGAGAGACGAAGCTCGAGACCGACCGGCGACGCATCCTCGACCGAATCCGCAAGATCGAGCGGGAGCTCAAGGATGCAAGCCGCTCCCGCGCCACCCGAAGCAAGCAACGCAAGCGCGCGGGTGAGCCGGTGGTAGCCATCGTCGGGTACACCAACGCCGGTAAGTCCACCTTGTTCAACCGTCTCACGGACGCCGGGGTGCTCGTAGAGGACCGCCTCTTTGCGACGCTCGACTCCACGGTGCGCCAGCTCTCGCTCCCTCACGGACATGAGATCCTTGTCTCTGATACGGTCGGGTTCGTGCGGGACCTGCCGCACGAACTCGTCGAGGCGTTCATGTCGACCCTCGAGGAAGTTGCCGACGCCGACCTGCTCGTACATCTCGTCGATGCATCCGACCCCGATCCTGACCACCAGTTGCGATCCGTGCGTATCGTGCTCTCCGAGATCGGGGCGACGGATATCGACGAGTTGGTGGTCTTCAACAAGATCGACGCGACGGATGCGGCTGCCGAAGAGCGCCTCAGGGCACTCCACCCCGACGCCGTCTTCATCTCAGCGAAGGAAGGCGATGGCATCGACGAACTTCTCGATGCCATCGCCGACGGTCTCAACACGAAAACCGTCGAACTGACGCTCCACATCCCATACGCACGCGGTGACGTTCTCGCCGAACTGCACGAAGTTGGGGACGTCCTGGATGTCGAACATACTGCGGAAGGCACCGAGACGACGGTGAGGATGCCCCACGACGACGCGAACCGCTTCCGCGAGTTCGTGAGCGGATAGACAGTTCACAGCTCACAGCGAAGAGTCTCCAACTCGCCGGGGCGTGGTGGACGCCACGCTCCTCTGACGTCACAGCAGGTCCAGGACGCCTTCTGGTGGTGGTTCGTCATCGGGTGGGGAGGCCCGCTCGACTGGTGCCGGTACGGGGTATCGCGGCTCCGGGACGAGAACGAGCGATACATACCCGACCTGGATGACGAGTGCGACGACGCCCGCAGAAGCAAGGCCGAGTTCGACGGGCCAGAACGGAAGCACCGGGATCAGGGCACCAACGACCCAGGCGATCTGCAGCATCGTCTCGGCGTTGGTGAAAGCCCGCCCCCGCTCGGCTGCAGGTAACGACGTGTGCATCATCGCGTCGAAGGCGAACTTCGCCGTACCCCATGAGAAGCCGGCAGAAAGCGCCACGATCACAGCAGCGAGAAGTGACAGCGTCTGAGCACCGATGAACGCAGCCATAGCGATGACCGCCAGGGCGCCGACCACCATCGGCTCCTCCCGCACGTGCCTCCCGAGAAGAGGGGCGAGCCATGCAGACACGAAGTACCCGA
>JAJRYI010000144.1 GCA_024275815.1 Actinomycetes bacterium
AGAACGACAGCCGGGGCACGACCTCTACCCACCCCGGCGCGAGTTCCTCCCCGACGTCGGTCGTCGGTCCCAGTATGCCCTCGACAGCACGGTCGGGGTCGAAGACCGCGACCCGCAAGTCGGTGACTTCAAAGAGCGGCTGGGACACCGATGAGGTCCTTCTCTCTCGAAACGGTTGCGGCGACGGTTCCCCCAACGACGACCAGGCCAACACCGAACCACGTCGTGATATTCGGGGACTCACCGAGTAACACAGCGGCCCACATCACCGCAGTCGCCGGTTCGAGGTACATGATGACGCTCACGACGGCGACCGGCAGGTGCCGCATCGCTTCCCAGTAGACGAACCCGGCGAACCCGGTGAAGAACGCTCCGAGGACGAGGAAGTTGACCATGAACTCGCTGTACTGCGTGATCGCTTGATAGGTGGCAGGCACCAGCAGGATCGAGGCGACGGCGAGTTCACCGATCGCCATCGTGAGACCTCCGAGGTCCTTCGCGATCGGTTTGCCGACGAGCATCAGTGCCGTCAGAAGTGCGGCGGAGATTCCGGCGACGATGATCCCTTCTGTGGTGATCCCTACTCCGTCTTGCTGCGACATTTGGACCCACGGCTGAACGACGAGCACCGTTCCAGCACCGGCGATCCCAAGGGCTCCCCACAGCCTCGGTGCGACATGCTCACCGAGAAGCGGGCCGCTGAGGATCGCGGCGGCGATGGGTCCGATGTAGAGCACGGCGAGGGCGACGGCCACCGTCGTCAGCTTGATCGACTGGAAGAACGTGACCCAGTGCGCGGCGAGGAGAACACCCGAAAGTAGGAGGCGCCATCGTCGAACCTTCGGGAAAACGAGCTTGCGGAGTGCTGCTGCCACGGCGATGAGTGCAAGGGCACCGAACGTCACCCGAACACCGACGAGGCCGACCGCAGGCACGTCGTTGCGCACGAACAACGGGATCGCCCCCCACAAGACGGCGAGTACTGCAAGGGCAGCGACGGAGTAGATCTGTGTACGCGACGACGTGCCCATCAGTTGATGCTAGGTCCGGTGCCGTCCGTTGAGGGTCAGGTGGTGGTGAACGGCGGACCCTCGAGAAGGGGGAGCATGAGGGGCTCGAAGGGGATGTCGAAGGCGGTTGCCAGCGTCGACGTGTATTTGAGCAACGCAACGGTCATCGTGGCCTCAACGATCTGGGCATCCGTCCAGCCGTGCTGACGCAGACCATCCGTCATCTCATCGGTGACCGCGGCGGGTCTCGCCGCCACGACGCGGGCGTAGTCGATGAGTGCGTTCTCAGCATCACCGAGGCGCGGGGATTGCGCACCGTCGACGAGTTCTGCACAGTCGTCGACCGACCACCCATGGCGAAACAGGCCGAGCATGTGGGCGGCAACGCAGTAGTCACACTCACCGGCCCTTGCGGTCACGACGAAGATGGCCCGCTTGACTTCCTCGGGGAGCGACCCCTCCTTCATCGTCGCGAGGCTCAGATCCCATACAGCGTTCGTG
>JAJRYI010000145.1 GCA_024275815.1 Actinomycetes bacterium
GAGTCGCTGTCGGAGTCACCGGGATCTGACTGCTCCGAGACGGTGCCTGCGAGGGACTCGCCGGCTTCTGAGAAGCTCGCAACGAGCGTTGCGCTGAAGAAGTTGGCGGACATCATCAGGGTCACCGCGATCAATCCGAGAAGGAAGACGTACTCGACGAACGCTGCCCCGTGCTCGTTGTTGGTCTGTTTCGCGCGGTGGAACACGATATCCGTCCTCTGTTCTCTAGCTCGTCAGAGAGATATCGGCGAGACGTCGTGACGCGTATATAGGGCGTTCGACCCATATGGAGCGGGGCGAGCACAGCGTGGGGCCGATCCGACGATGTTCCACCAACAGGAAACGAACACATGTTCGATTACTGTTGGTGTATGCCACGGTACGCAGAGCTGCATGCTCACACGAACTTCTCGTTCCTCGACGGAGCATCATGGGCGGGCGATCTCGTGGCACGGGCCGCCGAACTGGGCTATGAGGCCCTCGCCGTGACAGACCATGATGGGTTTCGGGGGGTCGTCCAGGTTCACGCACATGCATCAGCGATCGGTCTGCCGGTCGTCTACGGCACGGAAGTAGGGATGCCTCTCGATGCAGGATCATCGAGTGAGGTTTCGGTGCGCCGGCATCTCCTCCCTTCCAAAGACGCGATAGCGGTCAGTGGAACGAACGATATGACCCGCAGGGGTCGGGTACGGAGAATGCACGGATCGAAGCCTCTCCGGCGTCCGGCAACGGATCACCTCGTGCTGCTTGCCTCCGACCCGGGTGGGTACGCAGCGATCGGGCGGTTCATCACGAAGGGCCAGTATCGCGGTGTCAAGGATGCCCCGATGTACTCGTATCGGGACCTCGAGGACGCCGTACGATCGGGTGGTGTGATAGGACTCTCCGGCTGCTGGCAGGGGGCGGTTCCACGAGCCGCCCAGGCAGGAGACATCACCGGGGCCCTGAGAGCAGCAGCACGTCTGAAGGAACTCTTCGGCGGGCGTTTCTACATCGAGTTGACGCATCACGGGATGCCGGGTGACGACCCGCGCAACGACCTCCTCATGGAGGTTGCGCAGCGTCTCCACATAGAGACCGTTGCCGCGAACAACGTGCACTACGCACGTCGCCACGACGCCGATCTCTCAGATGTGCTGGCTGCCATTGCAGGTCGTCGCACACTCGAGGAGGCCGACGGGTTCCGGCCTGCAACCGACCTTCGGCATCTGAGGGCTCCACACGAGATGGCAGTCCGTTTCGCCGGGTACCCCGGTGCCGTGGAGCGGGCAGCAGATCTCGGCCGGTCCCTTGCGTTCGATCTCGATCTCATCGATCCCGAACTTCCCGACTTCCCGATGCCCGGCGCATTCACGAGCGAGCCCGAGTACCTTGCACATCTCGCGTATGAGGGTGCTCGCACCGTGTACCCGGGATCGGATCGTGGACTCGACACGACGGCGCGCCGACGGATCGAGCACGAGCTCGGCGTCATCGGGGAGCTGGGGTTCGCCGGGTACTTTCTCGTGGCATGGGACATCGTGAACTTCGCGAGATCTCGCGGCATCTACTGTCAGATACGAGGGTCGGGGGCGGACTCGGTCATCTGTCGATGTATCGGACTGACACGGGTCGACCCGATTCGCCTCAACTTGCCGTTCGAGCGGTTCCTCTCCCATGAGCGGGGGAGACCACCGGACATCGACATCGACTTCGAGGCGGAACGCAGGGAAGAGGTGATCCAGTACTGCTACCGAAGGTACGGTCGTGAGCGCGCAGCGATGGTCGCCAACGTCATCACGTACCGGGCCCGTTCGGTGCTCCAGGACGTTGGCAAGGCGTTCGGGTTGACCCAGGCTCAAGTGAACGGCTTGACGAGGTACGTCGATACGAGGGATCCAAAGACGCTGCGAGACGTCGTCGAGTTGCCCGGTGGCATCACCGCAGAGCATATCTATGACGTGTGTCATCGTCTCGACGGGTTCCCCCGCCATCTCGGGATCCACTCGGGTGGGATGGTGATATCGCGGCGCCCACTGTGGGAGACCGTACCGATGGAGTGGGGAAGGATGGAGGATCGCTCGGTCCTCCAATGGGACAAGAACGACTCGGCTGCCATGGGCCTGGTCAAGTTCGATCTCCTCGCGCTCGGAGCACTCAACGCTCTGCATCTGTCGGTAGATGCGATCGCCGAGACTCACGGCATCGACATCGATCTCGCAACGATCCCTCAAGAACCGGTGATCTATGAGATGCTGACCCGTGCCGACACGGTTGGTGTGTTTCAGGTGGAGTCCAGGGCACAGATGGCGACGTTGCCCAAGATGAGGCCTCGCACGTTCTACGACCTTGCCATAGAGGTGGCACTCATACGCCCGGGTCCCATCCAGGGGCAGTCCGTCCACCCGTATCTCCGGAGGCGGAACGATGAAGAGCCGGTCAGCTACATCCATCCGTCGGCTGAGCCGATCCTGCGCAAGACCCTAGGTGTTCCGATCTTCCAGGAACAGCTCATGGAGATCGCTCGGGTGTGTGCAGGTTTCACC
>JAJRYI010000146.1 GCA_024275815.1 Actinomycetes bacterium
CCCTGGTACGCCTTCGACTCGAACAAGGGATACCCCTGTCACCGCCACCGAGGTGCGCTTCGCGTGGTGGGACCATCCACGATCCATCGACGATCATGGTCCTATATGGGGGATCTCGACTGGGATGGGATCCCCGAGTGCCGGACCCCGACTCCGCCACCGGCGTTGTTCTGACGGCTCTCTGCACACAGCGTCGTACTATGGCGCCGAACATCCCTCGCGGACCCAGACAAATCGGCGACAGATAGGCGCACCATGGCAGATCCACTCAAGCCAGGAAAACTCGACCCCCTCGACTTCCTCGAGATCGACCTACTCCTCACCGGCGAGGAGCGACTGCTCCGTGACACGGTGCGCCAGTTCGTCGCGGACAAGATCACCCCGGACGTGGGGGAGTGGTTCGACGAGGGAACGTTCCCACGGGAGCTCATCAAGGAGATGGGGGATCTCGGCCTTCTCGGGATGCACCTCGAGGGGTACGGTTGCGCAGGAACGAGCGCGGTCGCGTACGGGCTTGCATGCACGGAGCTCGAGGCAGGGGACTCGGGTGTGCGCAGCTTCGTGTCCGTTCAAGGATCCCTTGCCATGTACCCGATCTGGGCGTTCGGTTCCGAGGAGCAGAAGCAACGTTGGCTTCCGGGGATGGCTGCGGGCGATCTCATCGGCTGTTTCGGGCTCACCGAACCCGACTCAGGATCGGACCCGGGTTCGATGCGCACCCAGGCCAGACGGGATGGGGACGATTGGGTGCTCAACGGCACCAAGATGTGGATCACGAACGGCTCGATCGCCGATGTCGCGATCGTGTGGGCAACGACCGACGACGGGATCCGCGGCTTCGTGGTACCCACCGACGTCCCCGGTTTCACAGCCAACAAGATCGACAAGAAGATGTCCCTGCGGGCGTCCGTCACGAGTGAACTGGTCCTCAGCGACGTTCGCCTGCCTCACGATGCAGTGCTCCCTGGAGTCACCGGACTCAAAGGTCCGCTCGCATGTCTGAACGAGGCCCGCTTCGGCATCCTCTTTGGGGCAGTCGGGGCGGCACGCGCCTGTTACGAAGCTGCGCTGACGTACTCCCTCGAACGGACACAGTTCGACAAGCCCATCGCCTCGTTCCAGCTCACGCAGAGGAAGCTCGTCGAGATGCTGATCGGCGTCAACAACTCGATGCTCCTTGCAATGCACATCGGCCGAAAGCGCGACGAGGGGACCCTGTCGGCAGAGCACGTCAACTACGGAAAGCTGACGAACGTGCGCACTGCCCTCGAGATCGCACGGGAGGCGCGCAGCGTCCTGGGGGCGAACGGCATCACGCTCGAGTACCCGGTCATTCGGCACATGAACAACCTCGAGTCGGTGTTCACCTACGAGGGGACCAACGAGATCCATACGCTCGTCCTCGGCCAGGCGATCACCGGTATCCCGGCGTTCAGTTGAGACAGCACACGTCGTTCGGGGCGACCCACCCGACGGCACCGTAGGAAAGGCAGATGCTCATGCGATTCGACATCGCCCATCAACCATCGTACGCGATCACGACGGCACATCTCGACCCCGGAGAATCCATACAGACCGAAGGCGGCGCCATGGTGTCGATGGACTCAGGGATCACGATCGAGACCAAGGCCAAAGGGGGGATTCTCAAGTCCCTCGGGAGATCCGTCTTCGGCGGTGAGTCCTTCTTCATGAACACCTACCGCACCCAAACCGGTGGAACCCTCCGTCTCGCTCCATCGCTCCC
>JAJRYI010000147.1 GCA_024275815.1 Actinomycetes bacterium
CTTCGCTCAACGGGCACCTGGTACACGTCCGGGCGATCAGCGAAAGCTCGGCGATGTCTTGAATGTGGCCGAATGAAACCGTCATGTGTCGTTCTCCATGGTGACTGCACGGATCACCGCGAGGGCGACGACGCCGAACGCCGCCTCTGCAAGGGCGTCGATGTCCGCATCGACCTGTGGGCTCGCAACGATCCAGGCCGCATCACCGTCGTAGCGGGTATGGGCCGGGCGCACCGTTGCACCGAGAGCGTCGTGAGCGCGGACTGCGAGCCGACGCAGTTCATTTCGATCCTCGACGTCGGCGTCTGTCGCCACCGCGATCAGCGTGGTGTTGAAACCCGAGAGAGGCACGTCCCCGTCTGCGTGTGTGCCGTCGACGCCGGTGAGACGGCAACCGTCGAGCGTAAAGACGTCTCCGATCGCGTTGAGTACTACCAACGCTCCAACGGTTGCATCGCCGACCTTCACCGATGCCGATCCGATGCCTGCCGTTGTAGCGGCGTCGATACCGTTCAACTTCCCGACCGTTGCTCCGCTCCCCGCACCGACCGCACCCATCGTCACGGGATCGGTGGACCGTGCGAGGTAGGCAGCGAGGCCCTCGTTCGGTCCCGGCCGAACGTCGGATCGTCCGACCATGAGGTCGTAGATGATCGCTCCGGTGACGATGGGGACGGGTCCCGTCGGTGTCGGCGCCCCTCTCCCCTCCTCTTCGATCTGGTCGACGATCCCTTGGGCTGCACCGAGCCCGAAGGCGCTTCCTCCCGCGAACATGATCGCATTGACGGTCACCGGCTTGATGGCGTCTCCGAAAAGGCCGAGCTCGCGGGTCCCCGGCGCCCCGCCTCTCACATCGGCGACCGCCACATTCGGCTCGTCGAAGGTGAGCACCGTAACCCCCGTCCTGGCCTCAAGGTCGGTGGCGTGGCCGACGAGCACGCCGGGCACGTCGGTGATCGTGTCGATGCTCACTTGGCCTCCCCGCGCAGGTAGCGGCGTGGGAGCCTCGCCGAGAAATCGCACACCACTTCGTAGTTGATCGTCCCCAGAAGATCTGCCCACTCCTCGACGGCGATCTCGTCGTCACCCTGACGCCCGATGAACACCACCTCGTCCCCGACACTCACATCGTCTTGGCCGACGTCGATGATGACCATGTCCATCGTGATCTGTCCTGCGAACCGGTGCCGCTGTCCGTTGATGAGAACCGTGCCCGAGCCCGAAAGGCTCCTCGCGACACCGTCTGCGTACCCGATCGGGACCGTCGCCACCACGCTCGAGCTCTCGATCTCGCGGATCCTCCCGTAAGAAGGTCGCGCCTGTGCCGGAACCCGCCGTGCGTACCCGACATGGCTCAGAACACGCAGAGCCGGGCGCAGGTCGATGTCGGAACCACAGTCGGGCGCAGGTCGAAGCCCGTACATCCCGAGGCCGATACGGCACAGATCGTGACGCGACTCCGGCAGTTCCAGTGCCGCCGCCGTGTTGGCTGCATGAACGATCTTCGGGTCGATGCCCTCAGAACGTAGAGCGTCGACGAAACGGACCAGAGCGGTGTTCTGCCTCCTCGTGTAGTCGGGGTCCTTCTCAGCGACGGAGAAGTGGGTGAAGATTCCCTGAAGCGTGAGGCGGTCGTCTCCGTGGATCCGACGAGCAACGACGAACGCGTCGACCGGCGCCGCACCAACCCGATGCATCCCGGTGTCCAGCTTCAGATGCACGGGGTACGGCTGAGCACCCGCTCTCTCAGCGGCGGCTGCGAGGTGCTCCACGAAGTCGATACGGTACACCGTCGGGATCAACCCATGCTCCACTACGAGGTGTACGTCTCTGATCGTCGGCTCGGACAGGACAAGGATCGGCACGTCGATCTCGGCCTCTCGAAGGCGAACGCCCTCTTCGACGAGGGCTACGGCGAGCCATGAAGCCCCACCAGCGATAGCCGCCTCAGCGACCGGAACGTCTCCATGCCCGTACGCGTCGGCCTTGACCACCGCACAGAACTCAGCAGGTGCGATTCCTTCGGTGATCCGCCCGACGTTGTGTTCGATCGCTTCGAGATCAACTTCGATCCATGAGGGGCGCATCGTGTCAGCTCCCGGCTACCCGGGTGGCCACGCGCGCCACCTCAGTAACGACGGCGGCGGCCTCATGGACCAGATCAGGGGCGGTCACCGTTCGTCGGGACGCAAGGCGGGATCCTGCAAGGCCGTGTAGATACGTCGCGCTTGCCACTGCGTCGAGCGTCGGAATGCCGGCAGCGGTGAACGCTCCGATCATCCCCGCAAGCACATCTCCGGTGCCGATGGTTGCAAGCTCGGGTCCCCCCGTGTCGACGACGATCTGTTCCTCACCCGTCACGAAGGTCGGGTTCCCTTTCAGAACGACGATCGCCCCGGTCGCATCGTGGAACCATCTCGCGGCCTCAGGTGTCGGCTCATCGCCCGTCAGCCTCTTGAACTCCCCTCCATGGGGGGTGACGACCGTCGGTCCGGCTCTCTCGCCCAGTACGTCCCAGCGTGCCAGGGCGTTGAGCGCACCAGCGTCGACGATGACCGTTCCATCGAACTGGCGCACGATTCGTTCGACGAACACACTCGACACCGGTTCGAGTCCCGGGCCGAGGATGAGCGTGTCGTAGCGGTCCATCAACGCGAGAACTTCAGAAGCGTGGTCACGCCAGCTACTCGACTCACTCGCCTGGATCGTCACGAGGTCGGGAGCGAGCGTCTCGTACGCCGAGACCGTCGCGGCCGTCGTGAGTATCGACGACACGCCTGCACCTGAGGCGATAGCCGACCGTGCAGCGAGCAACGCTGCGCCTGTGAGTCCCGGGACACCACCGATCGTCGCCACCGCGCCTGCCGACCACTTGTGGGCAGTCCTGTGGCGGAAGGGGACGGTCAGGTCCTGTGAGGTGTACCGGTACATCGCAGGCGTTCCACCCTCGAGACCGATGTCGTAGACATCGATCACACCGCAACGATCCGGCCCTTCGCCGAGCACATGGCCGGTCTTGAGCGCGTGGAAGGTCGCTGTTCGCCTCGCGGTGAAGGCCGGTCCTTCAACCACACCGGTATCTCCGGACATTCCCGACGGGATGTCGACGGCGAGCACAGGTGTATCAGACTCGACCCACGGCAGAACTTCACCGGGCAACGTTCCCCGGAACCCCGTCCCGAACAGCGCGTCGATGATGAGGTCCCCGCTGTGGACGGAGTCAAGGGAGATCACCCTCACTCCTGCCCGCCGTGCCGCTTCGGCAGCCCTCGCCGCGGGCGAACCGTCCTTTGGGTCAGAGAGGGCATGGACGGTGACAGCGGCTCCCCGACGGCGTAGGTACCGGGCAGCTACGTATCCGTCGCCGCCGTTGTTCCCGCTCCCGGCGAGGACATGGACAACGCTCGCGTACCCGACGCCCATCGCTGCCGCAGAAAGGGCAACAGCGTATCCAGCGGAGTCCATCAGATGATCGACAGGCCGCTGCGAAGATGCATCGACTTGTGCCATCACAGCAACAGAGAGAATGCGGTCCATCAGGTGTGCTCCCCCACCGAGACGACGAAGACCATAGCCGTATCACCCGTGTGCGTGACGGTGATCTTGACGTCAACGATCCCGAGCATCGCGGCTCGTTGTTTCGCCTTCCCGAAGAGGTTCACCCCGGGAGGCCCGCCACCGGTGATCTCGATATCACGCCACGGGATACGTCGCCAACCGGTGAACATGCTCTTCATCACAGCTTCCTTGCCGGCGAAGCGGGCGGCCAGCCGCTCGGACGGATCGGAGAAACGATGTGCGTACTCCCACTCGGTGTCTGTGAAGCATCGGCGCCGAAACGCCTCCGGGTCCTTGGCGAGCAGCCTGCGCACGCGTGACACCTCTGCGAGGTCGACCCCGAGCCCGATGATCTCCATGGCAGTGAGCGTACCGCAGTCCGCTCACGAGGTAGTACGAGGGCGCGCGGATAGGGAGCAGTCGTTCACCGTTCACCGAGAACCTTCGCCCCGAGAAGTGGTGCAGGTTTCTGGCTGTGAGCTGTCAGCTGTGAACTTCTTCTACTCCACCGTCACGCTCTTGGCAAGGTTCCTCGGTTGGTCGATGTCGTGACCCCGCAAGAGTGCAACGTGGTACGCCAGAAGCTGCAGCGGGACAACGGCGGCGACGGGTGCGAGGAGGTCGGGCATGTCCGGTATCCGCATCACGATGTCGGCGTACTTGCCGATCTCGGCATCGGTGTCGTAAGCAACGGCGATGATCGTGCCTCCGCGCGCCTTGACCTCCTGGATCGCTGAGATCGTCTTGTCGTAGACCGAGCGCTGAGTGAGTACCACGATCACGGGAACGTCCTGTGTGATCAGCGCGAGGGTGCCGTGCTTGAGCTCACCTGCAGGCATTGCCTCTGAGTGGAGATACGAGATCTCCTGCAGCTTCAAGGAGCCCTCCATCGCGATTGCGTAGTCGAGACCACGACCGATGAAGTAGACGTCGTCGGCATCGACGATGGCAGCCGCAGCTTCTCTCGACTCGGACTCTCGCTCGAGTGTCCGCTCAAGAGCCTCCGGCATGCAATGAAGCCCGTGGGCGATGCTCGACGCGAGTTCGTCGTCGACCGTGCCCCGTGCCGCTCCGAGTCGCAGAGCAAGCAGATACTGGGCGATGAGCATTGCCATGTACGCCTTGGTCGATGCGACCGAGATCTCCGGGCCGGC
>JAJRYI010000148.1 GCA_024275815.1 Actinomycetes bacterium
GGTGTTCGAGGAGTACACCGTGCTCCCCGACGCTCCGACGTTGATGGCCCCCGCCATGATCGATGCGAACCGTGAACGCTGGATCCAAGAGTGGACCGAACTCGCCCGCTCTTGAACCGCGGCCCCATCGGGCATGCGGGAAACGTTGCGGTCCTCGCCGTACCGGTAGCGTTCCTCGGCTACTTCTTCGTCTACCCGATCGTCGCTATCACGCTGCGCGGGCTCACGGTCGATGGAGCCATCGACCTGTCGGTCTTTTCGGACGTCATCACAGACACCACGCTCCAGGGTGTAGCCCGGTTCACCTTCTGGCAGGCGCTGTTGTCCACCATCCTGACCGTCGTCACCGCGCTACCGGCGGCGTGGGTCTTCGCAAGGTTCACCTTCCCCGGTAAGCGAGTCCTCGAGGCGGCAACGCTCGTACCGTTCGTTCTGCCAACCCTCGTCGTAGGCACGGCGTTCCTGACGCTCGCCGGCCCCCGCGGAGTGACCGGCGTCGACCTCACGGGCACGCTCTGGCTGATCCTGGCCGCCCATGTCTTCTACAACTACGCCATCGTCGTGCGCGGCGTCGGAGCGTACTGGCAACGACTCGACCCACGTTTCGAAGCCGCGGCCCGCACGCTCGGGGCCTCCCCTTCGAAAGCGTTTCGAACCGTGACCCTGCGGCTACTCGCCCCGGCGATCGCCTCGACGAGTGCACTGGTCTTCTTGTTCACCTTCACCTCGTTCGGGGTCGTCCTCCTGCTCGGCGATCTCAAGCACACGACGATCGAGGTGGAGATCTGGCGCCAGACGACCGCGTTCCTCCGCCTCGACGTCGCCTCGGTGCTCGCCGTTGTTCAGCTCGTCGGGGTTGCCGCGATCCTTGCGGCCTATGGGTGGTTCCAACGCCGTACCCGGGTGCAGTTCGAACGGTCGTTCGACAGTTCCCGGCGTCCCGAGGGTCGTGAACGATGGATCGTTGGTGCGATCATCGGCTCGACACTCGTCATCCTCGGTACCCCCATTGCCATGTTGCTCACGCGGTCCTTCATAGGACCGACGGGACGGCTCGGATTCGAGAACTACATCAACCTCTTCAAGCTGCCGGAGATCTCGGGTGCGTTCGTCGAACCGGCGACTGCCATCGCGAACTCGTTGCGATTCGCCCTTGCGGCGACCGCGATCGCGCTCGTCGTTGGGCTCCTGTCGTCTGCGGTCATCACGTATGCACGGCGGCGGACCGCCCGCGTCTTCGACGTCTTCGTGATGCTCCCGCTCGCTGCATCGGCGGTCACGATCGGTTTCGGCTTCCTCGTCGCCCTCGATCGTCCGGTCGACATCCGCACCTCGGTCATCTTGATCCCGATCGCTCACGCCCTCGTCGCCATCCCATTCGTGGTTCGCACCGCGTCTCCCGCACTCGCAGCAGTTCACCGGACACTTCGTGAGGCTGCCGCGACGCTCGGGGCGAGCCCATGGAGAACGTGGTGGACCATCGATGTTCGCCTCGTCGCAACCGCCGTACTCGTCGCAGGTGCCTTCGCTTTCGCGATATCGATGGGTGAGTTTGGAGCCACCGCTTTCATCGCGAGGCCCGGAGCGCCGACGATGCCGATCGCCATCTTCAAGCTCCTCGGCAAGCCAGGCCCCTCGCCGTTCGGTGCTGCCGTCGCGCTCAGTTCCCTTCTCATGATCATCACAGGGGTTGCCATCCTGGTCATCGACTCGCTCGGTGTTCGAGACCGGAGAGAGCTATGAGTGCCATCATCGACGACCTGAGCGTGATGTTCGGGGACGTCACAGCCGTGGATGGCCTCTCCCTCGAGATCGCTACCGGGGAACGCTTCGCCGTCATGGGCCCTTCGGGATCCGGCAAGTCGACCCTGCTACGGGCGATCGCCGGTCTCGCCGCACCCACTTCGGGGCGGATCATCCTCGACGGCGCCGACGTGACAGATCTCGCACCGCATCGCAGGCCGATCGGACTGATGTTCCAGGACTACGCGCTCTTCCCCCACATGTCTGTGATCGACAACGTCGCGTACGGCCTGCGTATGCACGGTGCGACCAAACGTGCATCGAGACACACCGCGGCACGCCTCCTCGAGCTGGTTGGATTGGCAGGCTTCGAACGGAGAGCACCCGGTTCCCTCTCCGGCGGCGAACAGCAACGGGTTGCTCTCGCGAGGACCCTTGCTCCTGAGCCCGCCCTCGTCATGCTCGACGAACCGCTCGGTTCGCTCGATCTTGCACTGCGCGAGTCGCTCCTCACCGAGATGCGTTCCGTCGTCGAACGTGTCGGTGCAACCTCGTTGTACGTGACGCACGACCGCACGGAGGCGTTCTCGTTCGCACAACGCCTCGCGATCATGCGACACGGCTCGATCATTCGCGTCGGCACGCCCGACGCCGTTTGGAACGACCCCGCTACGACCTTCGTAGCTCGCTTCATCGGCCATCCCAACGTCGTCCCCGGACACGTTGTCGGCTTCCGCGCCGAAGCGGTCACGATCCCGGGATCTGCAGTGTCGATCGACGACGGGCCGATCGATGGTGTCGTTCAAGACACCGTGTTCGTCGACGGCACCTACGAGATGACGGTCCGTGTCGGCTTGGACACTCTGTTGAAGGTCATCGACATCGACAGCCATCCACCCGGGACCAGGGTCCACCTGTCCATCGACAGGGGTGCAGTTCGAGAGTTAGTCCTCGACGAGTTCTGACGTCAGGACAACCCGGCCGAAGGCCTTGTCGATCGTCAAGGACGAGTACCGGGCGATCTCACGAGCACGGTAGACCTTGTGCGTCGGCGTGATGATGTCGAAGGTGTGGGTTGCGTCCTCGACGAACAGGATGTCGTACCCGAGGTCGGATCCAACACGAGCCGTCGTCTCGCAACACAGATTCGTCTGGATGCCGGTGATCGCCAGCCCGGTGATGCGGTGCTTGCGCAGCCATGCGTCGAGATCGGGGGATCCATGAAACGCCGAGTGCACATCCTTGATGACGAGGAGATCGGGATCACCCTTGACCACCGGTTTGAATGCGTTCCCTGGAGAACCCTTTGCCAGGGGCGACGAAGGTGTAGCCGAGTCGTGTCGCACGAACACGATCGGCCATCCCTGATCGCGCCACGCCGCTATGAGACGTTCGACGTTCGTTTCGCAATCGGGGTTGTTGCGTGGACCCCAGTAGGTCGCATCATCGAACCCCTTCTGCACGTCTATGACGACCAGTGCCGTGCTCCCATTCCAGTCTGCCACCATTACTCCCGGGTTGAGATCTCTTGCCAACGCGCGTTACTGGCCGCGATCAGTCGCTCGACCGACACCGGATAGACGGTGTCGGCGGTCCCACCCGCGGTCCACACCCAACGGTAGCGTGCAAGACTCACGTCTGCGACGACTTCCAGCAGTTGATCGTGGCCAAATGCAGGCGTCCCACCGGCCGGATATCCCGTGATCTCGAGCACCCTGGCTCTCGATGCCGGTCGTGCACTCGACCCTCCGAACACGGCTGCAAGCTTCACTTCGTCCACACGGCGATCACCAGAACACAGGACGAGGACCGGCCGATCGTCCACCTCGAAGACGAGGCTCTTTGCTATCGCACCGAGATCACACCCGACCGCTCGTGCGGCATCCTTCGACGTTCTCGTGCCTTCAGGAAAGCGGTGGATCCGGGGCGCGATGCCGGCAGTGATCCCAGCACCTAAGACACGTTCGGTCTGATCCGGGAGCGCCTCCCCCGTTCGATGGATTGCCGCCTCTGTGACGATCCAGTCGACCCGCTGATCGTGAGCATCCATGGGGACCTCCTCGACGAGCGAAGACTCGCTGGTGACTCCAACTCGCGGTGTGGCATCGGGTAGTCCCTCCAGGAAGCGGTCGTAGTACCCCCTGCCGCGCCCGAGACGGCCACCGCAACGGTCGAAGACGAGTCCCGGGAGGAGAACCACGTCGATGTCGTCGGGCGAGACCTCTGTGGCTGAGGATGCGGGCTGTTCGAATCCGAGACGGTGCTTCTCGAGCTGTTCCACGTCGTACACGCGGACCGACATCGCTTCAGGGGTTTCAACCCTCGGGATGACGATGCGACAGTGAGCGAGGGAGGACAGACCCTTGAGATCGACCTCGGAGGGCATCGCCAGGTACGTCATCACGACGCCGTGAATAGGCGGCCACCCAGCGAGACGGCGCACCACAGCCTCGGAACAGGAGGACCGATCGATCCTCGACGCCCACGCCCTCCACTCGGTCTTCGTGGAATGCGGTGTTGGTTGTGTCTGGTCCACCATGAGCTCCCCTGTCGCGTCACAACATTAGATCCTTCGCATCACAGAGAGAGCCCACCGTACAATCACGCGATGGAGGCACACGAAGACGGGGAGATGGTCCGCCCGGTTCCATTCGACAACGATGACATACACGCCCCGTCCGACACGGTTCGCGCTCGAGGCACGCGACCTCACGTTCCGGGTCGCCCGTGGCTGGCGATGCTGCTCGTTGGCGGTTCGATCGCTCTCGTCCTCGGAGTCGTGTCCGTGCTCGGTGCACTCGAGTTCGAGACCCCTTCCGACGCGGGACCCGCTTCGTTCTCCTCTCAA
>JAJRYI010000149.1 GCA_024275815.1 Actinomycetes bacterium
AGGACGACACGACGACGCTCGTCCACACTGTCCTCGACCTTCGAGGGGACCACTTCACCGCTACGGGAAAGGCACAACGCAACCCCGAGGATCCGTGCATCCCCGTCATCGGAGAGGAACTCGCGCTGGCAAGGGCGCTCAGCTCTCTCGAAGAGCAGGTCATCGATGCCGCGTACGCCAAGATGGAAGGCGCAAAACCTTCCGTTGAAGTCGGATAAGACAGATAGCAGACAACAGAGCACAGAACACAGATTTCAGATCTGGGTTTTGAGATCTGTTGTCTGGGTTATCACGCGAGAGGGCGCCCCGAAGGGCGCCCTCTTCACATCAAGCGGGTCTGGACCTAGAAGTCCATGCCTCCGCCGTGGTCGTGACCACCCGGCATGGCGGGTGCGTCCTCAGGCATCTCGGCAACGAGCGCCTCGGTCGTGATCAGCAACGCTGCGATCGACGCAGCGTTCTGCAACGTCGAACGCGTCACCTTTGCAGGATCGATGATGCCTGCAGCGATCAGGTCCTCGTACTTGCCCGTGGCAGCGTTGAACCCAACGTTGCCCTCGTGCTCGTTCTTGACCTTGTCGACGACAACGCCACCCTCGTATCCAGCGTTCACTGCGATCTGACTGATCGGCGATTCGAGAGCGCGGAGAACGATCTGACGACCAGCCTTCCAGTCGTCGGTCTTGCCGCGAAGCTTCTCGACCGCAGCCTGGCTGCGAAGCAGTGCAACACCGCCACCGGGGACAATGCCCTCGTCGACTGCAGCACGAGTCGCCTGGATGGCGTCCTCGATGCGATGCTTCTTCTCCTTGAGCTCGACCTCCGTGGCAGCTCCAACCTTGATGACGGCGACGCCACCGCTGAGCTTGGCGAGGCGCTCGGAGAGCTTCTCACGGTCCCAGTCGGAGTCAGAGTTCTCGATCTCCTGGCGGATCTGCTTGACCCGGGCCTCGACGTCGCCCTGGGAGCCGGCACCTTCGATGATCGTCGTGTCGTCCTTGCTGATGACGACCTTGCGGGCCGTACCGAGCATGTCGAGCGTCACGCCATCGAGCTTGAGTCCGACCTCTTCCGAGATGACCGTTGCACCCGTGAGGATCGCGATGTCCTGGAGCTGTGCCTTGCGGCGCTCCCCGAACCCAGGGGCCTTGACGGCTACCGAGTTGAACGTTCCACGGATCTTGTTGACGACGAGTGTCGCGAGAGCCTCACCCTCGACGTCTTCAGCGATGATCAGCACCGACTTGCCGGACTGCATCACCTTCTCGAGAACCGGGACGAGATCCTGAACGGATCCGATCTTCTGGTTCGCGATCAGGATGTACGGATCTTCGAGAACCGCTTCCTGGCGATCGGGATCGGTGATGAAGTACGGCGAGATGTAGCCCTTGTCGAACTGCATACCTTCCGTGAACTCGAGATCGACACCGAACGTCTGGGAGTCCTCGACGGTGATGACACCCTCGTTGCCGACCTTGCGCATCGCATCGGCGATCGGGAGGCCGATCGCTTCATCGGCGGCAGAGTTCGAAGCAACGTACGCGATCGCGTCACGATCGTCCGAGCTCACCGGCGTCGCCAGTTCCTCGATCGAGGCCACGACAGCGTTGACTGCCTCCTCGATACCACGACGCATCTCCATCGGGTTGGCACCCGCGGTGACGAGGCGGAGTCCGTCGGCCACCATCGCCTGCGCGATGACTGTTGCCGTCGTCGTTCCGTCGCCGGCAACGTCGTTGGTCTTGTTCGCTACTTCCTTTGCGAGCTGTGCACCCATGTTCTCATACGGGTCCTCGAGCTCGATCTCCTTGGCGATCGTCACACCATCGTTGGTGATGGTGGGAGCGCCCCACTTCTTTTCGAGAACGACGTTGCGACCCTTCGGGCCGAGTGTCACCTTGACGGTGTCGGCGAGTTTGTCGACACCCGCCTGGAGACCACGTCGTGCCTCATCATTGAACTTCAATTCCTTGGCTGCCATATAGGTATTCCCTTCTAGCCCAAGATGGCGAGCACGTCACGGCTGGAGAGGATCAGGTAGTCCTCACCGTTGTGCTTCACCTCGGTGCCGCCGTACTTCGAATAGAAGACGACATCACCTACGTTGACGTCGACGGGAACGCGTTCCCCGTCCTTGAACTCACCCGGTCCTACCGCGAGGACCTCACCCAACTGGGGCTTCTCCTTGGCGGTATCCGGGATGACAATGCCACTCGGTGTGGTGGACTCTTGCTCATCTTGGGGTTTCACGACGATGCGATCGCCCAAAGGCTTCAGATTCATCCGACTATCTCCTTCATCTCGAGTTAGCAGTCGGTGCTTACGAGTGCCAATTATAGCGGGAGCTGGCACTCTATTGAAGCGAGTGCTAGAAGAGTTCACAGCCAACAGCCAGAGGTTGGGACTGATCGAGATGGAACGCTTCGCTGTGAGCTGTGAGCTGTCAGCTGCTTCCTACAGGACGGTGCCGAGGGACTCGGGGTCGATGACACCGACGACCCGGCCGTCATCGACGACGACGGCCACACCGGATCCACCTGCAGGGCGCAGAAGCAGTGATTCGAGAGAGTCGGAGGCCTCGACGATGTCTGTTGGTCCGATCAGAGACATCACGGCGCGGACCCTCGTCGAGGACCACCGTGGAGGCGACACCGTCTCGATGTCCTCCTGAGCAACGACACCGACGACACGGCCCTTCACCTCGACGGGCTGCGTGCGCAAGTGCGGCCCGAGGCCGTAGCGATCCAGCATCGCAGAGACGGTCCAATCCGCCGGCACAGCATCAGCGGTTCGGCGCATCACGTCCCGAACGGTCATCCCGTCGAGGGCGACACTGAGTTCCTCACGCCGACCGACGGTAGCTGCGGCCTGAGCGACGAACCACCCACCGACGACCACGAACAGGCCTATCGGCTGGCGTGTAACCATCAAGACCACACCGAGGGTCACCGTGAGCCACCCCAGGCTCCTACCGATCGTGTTCACGACCCTCGTCGCCCTGAGACGGTCCCCCGAGCGCGCAGCCAAGATGCCTCGCAGTGCACGTGCGCCGTCGAGTGGGAAACCGGGCAGAAGGTTGAACACGCCGATCGCGACGTTGGCGAGTGCCAGCAGCAACATCGTTCTCCCGGCAACCGAACCGCTTCCAAGAACGACAACGCCCAGACCGGTGATCACGGCGACGAGGAACGACGCGAGGGGTCCGGCCAAGGCGATCGCTACCTCATCTCGCGACGACGGCTCTCCGGTGATCACGGAGTACCCGCCGAACATGAAGAGGCGTACCTCACTGACGATCATCGATCTACGCATGGCTACGACGGCGTGGCTCAACTCGTGAACGAGGACACCCACAAGGAGACCAACGCCTCCAGCGAGAGCAGCGAAACCCCGAATCTGCCCGGAGTCCGCAGCTCCCAACGAGTCGAGGTCGATCAGCACCGCCAGTCCGAACATGAGCATCAGGACGAACACCGAAGCGTCCCCGATGATCCGGATGCCTGAGAAGCTCCCGAGGCGTATCCCTCCGCTCACGAACCCAACCGCAGAGCAGGGTCGACGTCACCGGTCAAGGGATCTCCCTGCTCGCCACGCTCCATCTTGTGCACGGCAACGCTCCCGATCATCGCTCCGTTGTCCGTACAGAGCACCGGCTCCGGGACGAACAGACCCACGCCGCGGGCATCGGCCTCGGCAGCGAGGCGTTCACGCAACCTGCGATTCGCTAGCACTCCCCCCCCTCCTCCGATGACCTCGACGCCGGTAGCTTCAACGGCGTTGAACGTCTTGGTGACGAGGACATCGACGATCGCTTCCTGAATCGACGCCGAGACGTCCTCGCGCGGAGGCAGGCTCCCCTCAGACTTCGCCTTCTCGAGGTACGTCACGACGGAGGTCTTGAGCCCGGAGAACGAGAAGTCGTATGGTCGATCCCGAAGAGCGCGAGGGAACCTGATAGCCGACGGATCACCGTTCTCGGCATCCCGATCGATCGCTGGACCACCAGGGAAACCGAGACCCATTAACCGTGCGAGCTTGTCTAACGCCTCCCCCGCTGCGTCATCGATGGTGCCACCGAGAATCTCATAGTCACCCCACGCCTTGACGTGGACGATCTGGCTGTGCCCGCCGCTTGCAAGCAGCACGATGGCCGGTGGTTCGTATCCAGAAAACGCCAACCGAGGTGCAAAGAGATGGCCCTCCATGTGATCGATGCCGTAGAGAGGCTTCCCGAGCGAGTACGCGAGGGACTTCCCGAACGCGTACCCGACCATCAGCGCCCCGACGAGTCCCGGGCCCTGCGTCACCGCGACCGCATCGAGCTCATCGGGGTGCACCCCCGCCTTCGTGATCGCCTGGTGGACCAGCGGCCTGATCGCTTCGACGTGTGCCCTGGCGGCGACCTCCGGCACAACGCCACCGAATCGGGCATGGAGGTCCACCTGACTCGCGAGAACGGAGCTACGCACCTCCATACCTTCGAGAACGGCGACACCCGTCTCGTCGCAACTCGTTTCGATCCCGAGAACGAGGGGGCCGCTCACGATCCAACCTCCTCGAGAGAGCGCCGGATCTCGACGATCCTGTCCTGGTACTCCTCCGTATCGATGTCCGTTGCCCACATCACGAGTGCATCTTCGTCCTTGTAGTAGTGCTTCCGCCTACCGACGGGCTCGAATCCGAACCGGTCGTAGAGGCGTTGCGCTGTGTCGTTCGACGCCCTCACTTCGAGTGTCAGATGGCGTGTTCCTGTGTCGACGGCTTCGTCCACGAGGCGCAACATCAGCCGTGTACCGAGTTGGTGGCCCCGCGCACGAGGTGCAACGGCGATCGTCGTGATATGGGCATCGTCCTCCACGATCAAGAGCCCGCCGTACCCGATCGGGGCCGAGGACTCGTCGACAGCCACCAGGTAACGTCGGTTGGCCATCGCCAACTCATCGAAGAACACCCTCGGGGACCAAGGCTGTGGATAGATCTCAGCCTCGAGAGCGGCGACGGCGGGGATGTCGCTGCGTGTCATGCGGCGGATCGACACGGTCACTCCGGCCACACTCCCTCGGAACGGAACGACTCCCAGTTGATCTGTACATCCGGTTCACGCATGTACATCGGACGGATGTCCTCGGCAGCCGTCAGATTGCCTTGATTCACCTTGATGTTGGCGATCTCGAGGAGTGTATCTGCAGATGGGTACCGGGGCCGGCCACGACGGACTTTGTCCAACGCCGTCCACGTCGAGGTAGGCATCGACGCCCAGTCACCGACCACGAGGCTGTCCGTCCCTTCAGACTCGAGCAGTACCTTGAAGTACTCAGGAGAGACAACCTCGGGTCTTCCATCGGGAGCAACACCGCCGGGCAACGGCCTGAACGGTGCGATGGCGAACTGGCCTCGCCGCATGTCGACGACCGGCCAGATACGTCGCCGCCCCGTGGCTGCCCGCACGGCGATGACGGTGAGTGAGGAAACGGTCACCATCGGGGCGCCCACGGCAGCAGCGAACGCTTGCGCTGTGGCGATACCCGCCCGCAACCCGGTGTACGGCCCCGGGCCGACGTCGACCGCAACGAGATCGACATCCCTCGGCTTCCAACCTGCCTGAGAGAAACAGAAGTCGATCGCAGGCATCAGGAACCCGACGTGGCCCCGTCTGTCCACGTTGACGGACATAGCGAGAAGATCAGCGTCGACACCGATTGCAACCGAAGATGCGGGAGTTGCCGTGTCGATGGCGAGGACGTTCACAGCAGCACCGCCGCAAGATCACGGTCACACCATGAACCCATCGGCTTCATCGTGATCCTCCTCACTTCGCCCTCCATCGTGAACTTGATGACGAGCCGGTCGGCTGACAACCCTTCGGCGACAGCGTCACCCCACTCGATCATGACGACACCGTCGCGACCGTCGTCGGGGAGTTCGAGGTCGTAGAACTCGGCCATCGATCCGAGCCGATATGCATCGGCGTGGACGAGTGGGAGGAACCCGCCGCGGTAGATTCTCGCGATGACGAACGACGGGCTGGTGACCCGCTCGGTGATGCCGAGGCCGTCGGCAACACCCGAGACGAACAGCGTCTTTCCGACGCCGAGCCGGCCAGAGAGCAGGACGATGTCACCGGCAGTCAGCACGGCGGCGAACCTCCGCCCGAGGGCGAGTGTGTCGTCAGGGCTCGTGGATGTGATCTCGATGGTCATCGCTACGATTCACCGAAGAGCCCCATCTGGGAGCTCTCTTGTTCTTGGTCGACCGACACCAGCGTGTCGTTGGCCTGCGGTTCGTCTCCAGAGGGAATCCTACCGTCGATGACGGATCGCACGAGCCGGAGATCTGAGCGGATATCGTTCGTGACCCGCTCACCACCCCGCAGCGCTGCCGCAGGATGGAAGGTCGGGACGAGGTACCGGCCCCACCATTCGTACGCCACACCGCGAAGGCGGGTGATACCGGTGGCCGTCCTGAGAAGGAGCTTCGTCGAGAAGTTCCCGAGTGTGATGACGACCGATGGATCGACGAGTTCGATCTGTCGTCGCAGATACGGCTTGCAGGCATCGATCTCGGCGGGCAGTGGGTCTCGGTTTCGTGGAGGTCTGCACTTGACGACGTTGGCGATGTAGACGTCGTCCCGTTCGAGGCCCACCTCGGTGAGCAGCGAGGTGAGCAGCCGGCCGGACCGACCGACGAACGGCACTCCCTCCTCGTCCTCCTGTTGCCCCGGCCCCTCTCCTACGACCATCACGTCCGCTGTCACGGAACCCGATCCGAACACGACGTTCGTCCGTCCTTCGCTCAACGGGCACCTGGTACACGTCCGGGCGATCAGCGAAAGCTCGGCGATGTCTTGAATGTGGCCGAATGAAACCGTCATGTGTCGTTCTCCATGGTGACTGCACGGATCACCGCGAGGGCGACGACGCCGAACGC
>JAJRYI010000150.1 GCA_024275815.1 Actinomycetes bacterium
CTGTGAACTGTGAACTGTGAACTGTGAACTGTGAACTGTCTACTCTCCTGTCATGCTTCCGATTCAACTTGCTGAGACAGAGCGCGACGACTTCGACGGTCCCATCGTCGAGTTCTGGCGCGGAGACGACTTCATCGGGATGGTCTTCTGGGATGGGAACGCACCCATCGTCCAGTTCTACCCCGACGCCGACGGCGATGTGCAGGACCTCGACATCAACGAACTGCAGCGACTCCTCGACACCGCACTCAAGATCGTCGACCCCGACGCCTTCGGTGAGGAACTCGACGATCTGAGAGAGGCTGTCGCTGCTGCGAACGAGCCCGAATGGGGCGACGATCATCCTGCCACGATCGAGTTGCTCGGTGAGTTCGACGCTCAGGCCGTGTACCGGACCGAGGACGGAGAAGGGTTCTTCCCCAAAGCGGTCGCAGCTGCGTTCATCAGCAAGTGCGAGGAGGTCGATCTCGCCGTCGTGGAGATGGAGGGGTTCGACCTCGAAGGCGATACCTTGGTCCCCCGGCCGAAGCTCGACCTCCAGGTGTCACCGCAGTCCGTCATGAGCTGGTCCGAGTTCCGGACGTTCGCCAACGCCTCGGCCCACGACACGCTGCGCTCGTGGCCCAACAGGGAAACGCTCGTTGTCGCATTCGTCTTTCAGCAGCCGGACATGGAGACGATCGTCGCCTGACCGGTTCAGGCTGCTGTGATCGTGACGACCCCGACAACCAGGTAGATCGCACCGACCAGAATGGGCACGTTCGTGGTGACGCTCTCGCTCCCGCGCGGTGTCTCCCATTTGGCACCGTTGATGATCAGGTCGAGTAGAGATCCGGTGATGGGTCCGAGGACGATGGTCAGAATGCCGAGGCCGACGAGGAGGTACCCCGCGACCGTTTGGGTGGTGACGGCTTCACAGGGCGCACCTACGATCGTGCCGTCGCACAGATCGGGCCAGTACGGTGTGAAGACCTCGGCGATGAAGAAACTGGCGCCAAGGCCTGCACCGAACAGGATGATCGTTCGCCAAAGTCGCGACCGAAACGGATTCATGGCGTGACAGGGTAGAGCACGGTCCTGGCGCGGTGGCGCCGATTAGCCTGTGGTACACACCAAGCCAATCGGAGGTCGGAACCGTGCCAACATACCGGTCAGATCTCGAGTCCATTCCCCGTTACGTCCCGGGAAGACCCGTCGAAGACGTCGTGCGGGAACTCGGAATCGACTCGATCGACAAACTCGCATCCAATGAGTGTCCGGAGGAGCCGTTCCCCGAGGTGATCGATACCATCGCTGCCGCGGCAGTGGACATCAACAGGTACCCGGACAACGGCGGGTACGAGCTGTGCAAGGCGATCGCGATTCACCAGGGCCTCGAACCCGAGGAAGTGTGGATCGGATCGGGTTCGAGTGAGGTCCTGCGGTGCGCAGCGCTCGCCGTCGGAGGGCCCGGAACCTCAGCCGTCTACGCGGATCCATCGTTCGTGATGTACCGCATCGCAACGATGGTGGCCGGCGCAGAGCCGATAGCCGTTCCGCTGGCCGCCAACCTCGATCATGATCTGGATGCGATGCTCTCGGCGATCCGCGATGACACGACGATCGTGTACGTGTGTAACCCCAACAACCCGACGGGAGGTCATCTTCCGAGCTCCGACGTAGCGGGGTTCCTCGATGCGGTTCCGGAACGGGTTCTCGTCATCGTCGACGAGGCGTACGCCGAGTACGTGACCGCAGACGACTACCAGACGTTCATCAACGAGGCCCCGAACCGCCCGAACGTGCTCGTCGGGAGGACTTTTTCGAAGATCTACGGCCTCGCGGGCCTCAGGGTCGGGTACGGTGTCGCCTCCAGTGACCTCATCGGACAGCTTCGCGCGACGCAGCCACCGTTCGCTGTGACCTCGGTAGCGCAAGCCGCCGCACTCGAGGCGATCAAGCATCAGGAGGCGGTCGCAGCGAGGCGGCAACGCAACGCGATCGGACGCGATGTTCTGTTCACAGGCCTGAAACGTTTGGGTTTCAAACCGGCAGAGTCCCAGGCGAACTTCGTGTACTTCGAGCCCGACACGCCCGCGGGAGAACTCGGCGATGCTTTGTTGCATCGGGGTGAGATCGTCCGGGTGCTCGGTCCTGCCATCCGTGTCAGTGTGGGCACCCCGGCAGAGAACGAACGCTTCCTCGAAGCGCTCGCTTCGGTCACTCGGTCATAGTTGCTCCTGGGACGGGGCAGCAGTGGGCTCACAGCCGATCGCACTCTCCCGCAAGGTTCGGTGAACGGTGAACGACTGCTCCCTATTCGCACATCCTCCAAG
>JAJRYI010000151.1 GCA_024275815.1 Actinomycetes bacterium
CTGCAATGTGCAATACGCTCGGTGGAAGCCCTCAGGGGCACACTAGAAGGAGGACACAACGATGAGACATGAGCGAAGGCTTCGGCGATGGCTCAGCCTCTTTGCCGTCCTGGCCCTGGTACTGGCCGCATGCAGTTCCGGAGGCACGGACGAGGCAGACTCGGCAACGACCACCGCAGCCGGGCAGGACTCGGCAACGACGACAGCGGCACCGCAGTTCGCAGGAACGATCATTCTCGGTGCAGCCGTGAGCGAGACCGGCAAGTTCGCCAGAGAAGGCAAGGACACCCGCCAGGGATATGAGACCTGGCTCGACTGGGTCAACAACGAGTACGGCGGTATCAACGTCGGCGGAGATCGCTACAAGGTCGAGATCGTGTTCTACGACGATGAAGGCGACGCCGACACGACCGCGAACCTCATCGAGAAACTCATCACCGAGGACGATGCGAACTTCCTGCTCGGACCGTACTCCAGCGGTCTCACGGCCGGTGCGAGTGCAGTCGCCGAGCAGTACGACATGATCATGATCGAGGGAAACGGCGCTGCAGAATCACTGTTCGAGCGAGGGTTCCAGAACCTGTTCGCAGTGCTGACCCCTGCTTCGTACTACACCCAGTCCGCGATAAAGCTCCTCGCCGACGAGGGGGCGAAGACCGTCGTCATCGCCTATGAGGACACAGCGTTCCCGACCGCCGTCGGTGAGGGCGCGGTCCGCTGGGCCGAGGAGTACGGACTCGAGATCCTCGCAAAGGAGACGTACCCCAAAGACGTTGCAGACGTCACGGCGATCATGACGAAGTTCCGTGATCTAGATCCCGACGTCTTCGTCGGTGGGGGGCACTTCAACGATGCGCTGTTGTTCGTGAGCTCCGCTGAAGAGCTCGGGTTCAGCCCTGCAGGCATGATCATCACCGTCGGCCCATCCAACCCGAAGTTCGCCAGCGAAGTCGGAGATCGAGCGAACACGATTCTCGGGCCGACCCAGTGGGAAGCCTCGATGAGTTGGGAGGACGAGTGGTTCGGCACGGCTGAAGAGTTCGCTGCCAGGTACGAGGCGATGTGGGGTGAGCCCCCGACGTACCAAGCAGCAGAGTCGGCGGCGACACCGCTGGCACTCATGCTCGCCATCGAAGCTGCCGGATCCCTCGAGACCGACGCTGTGCGCCAAGCGCTGCGTGACCTCGACGTGGTCACGTTCTACGGACCGATCAACTTCGACGAGACAGGCAAGAACACAGCCAAGCCGATGGGCACCATCCAGATTCAGGATGGTGAGATCCTCGTGGTCGCACCCGAAGGTGCAGCCGAGACGACCGTGATCTACCCGGCTCCGGCCTGGGGAGATCGCTAGGAATCACGTGACGGTGGAGGGGCATCCGCCCCTCCACCCCACGGATGAGTGGATCGAAGGGAGAGCATCATCAGCATGGACCAGCTGCTTCAAGCCCTCGTGAACGGGGTAATGCTCGGGGGTTTCTACGCCATCATGGTGCTGGGCTTCTCGATCATCTGGGGCGTCATGGGGGTCATCAACCTTGCGCACGGCGAGTTCGTCATGATGGGTGCGTACGGCGCATGGATCCTCCAGGAAAGCCTCGGACTGGATCCGCTGGTGTCGGTGTTCATCGTGTTCCCCGTCATGGCGGCGTTCGGCTACGCGATCCAACGCCTCATCATCAACCGGATCATCGAGCGACCTCACCTCATCTCGCTCCTCGTCACCTTCGGGCTTGCGAGCATCATCTCGAACGTCTTCAAACTGCTATTCACCGCAACGCCCAGGTCGGTGGAGGCATCGATCCATGGCTTGTGGCAGGTGGGGCCGGTGACCATCCCGAAAACAAGGTCGATGATCCTCATTGCAGCGTTGATCATCATGTACAGCCTGCACATGTTTCTGAAACACACGCGGCTCGGCAAGAGCATCCGGGCGGCCGCCCAGAACCGTGAGGCTGCCCGCATCGTCGGGATCGAGATCAACAAGGTCTACGCGATCACCTTTGCGATCGCCATCGGCATCACGGCAGTGGCCGGTGTGATGGTGGCTCCGGTGCAACCCGTGTTCCCGTTCATGGGCCCACCGCTTACGCTGCGAGCGTTCGCGATCACCGCGCTCTCGGGGTTGGGAAGCATCATCGGTGCCCTGTTCGGCGGCATGCTCCTCGGGATCATCGAAGTACTCCTCGCCACGTTCATCCCCGGCATCGGGACGAACGTCGGCATCGTCTCATCGTTCGTGATCCTCGTCATCGTCCTCGTCGTACGACCCCAAGGACTCTTCGGTGGCCTCAAGGCGGCGACGACATGAGGGGCGGCACCACCTTTCGGAAGGTCTCACTCGGTCTCCTCGTGGCGGCCATCGTCGGCCTTGCCACGCTGCCGATGATCCAGCGGTACGCCACCGATGGCGGTTTCGTGACCAACTCGACGCTCTTCAACTTCACCCAGATGTTCATGTTGATCATCGTGGCGAGCAGTTGGAACCTCACGGGAGGCTTCACCGGGTACGTGGACTTCGGCCATGGCGTGTGGTTCGGCATAGGCGCTTACGGCACGGGCGTCCTCATGTCCAAGCTCGGATGGCCGTTCCCGGTTGCAGTAGCCGGCGCCGTCGCAATCACCGTGCTTGCAGCCCTGCTCCTCGGGGGACCGATCCTCCGTTTGCGAGGGCCGTACTTCTCCATTGCGATGCTCGCGACGTTCGTCGCGGTGCGCGAGATCATACGTATCGTGAAGCCCATCACCGGGGGCGGTATCGGCCTCACGCTGCCTCCGTACCTCAACCGGCCGCTGTTCTTCTACATCACGCTGATTCTCGCCGTGGTCGTCGTTGCGTTCACCTGGTGGTTGCGCAGAACCCAGTTCGGCTTGACGCTCATCGCCATTCGGGAGGACGAGATCGGTGCCGACATGCGCGGGATAAACACCACGCTGCACAAGATCACCGTCTTTGGCCTGTCGGCAGCGATCACCGGCCTCGTCGGCGCGCTCTGGGCCTACCAGAACACCTTCATCGATCCCGACATCGTCTTCGTCGACTCCAGGACGATGGATGTCATCATCGCTGTGATCCTCGGTGGACTTGGAACCGTCGCCGGACCGGTGATCGGGGCCGTGGTCCTGTTTTGGGCTCGCGACATTATCTGGGCGAACTTCCTCCAGTTCCACCTCATCGTCCAGGGCATCGTCCTCATCGCCATCGTCCTGTGGGTTCCAGAAGGGATTGTTGGAACGTTCTCCGACCGCTCGGGTGGGACGACCCTGGGTCGGCTGATGTCCAAACGCAAAGGCGAGCCTTCATCGGACGAAGCAGTGGGCTCCCCCGATGACGAACCCCGGACGGTGTCGTCATGAGCGGAATACGCATTCTCGACGCCCGGAGTGTGACCAAGCGTTTCGGAGGCCTCGTTGCGGTCGATGAGGTCGATATCCACGTCGATCAGGGAGAGGTTCTTGGCCTGATCGGGCCGAACGGGAGTGGCAAGACGACCCTGTTCAACTGCCTGACCAGAGTGCACAACATCGACGGTGGCAGCATCGAGTTCAAGGGCAAGGACATCACATCCAAGAAGCCCTATCAGGTCGCCAGGATGGGGCTTGCACGGACGTTCCAGGTGATCCGGGTGTACGGGGACCTGACGATCGAGGAGAACCTCGTCCTCAGTCAGCAGTGGGGGGCCCTCCCCACACACCGTAGCTTCACCAAAGCACATCGAGATCTCCACGACAAGGCTGCCGAGATCGCCGAGTTCCTGCTGCTCAGCAAGCACCTGCGCACGAAGGCCGGCACCCTCTCTGGGGGGCAGCGAAGACTCCTCGAGTTGGGGATGACGCTGATGCCGGACCCCGACCTGATCCTGCTCGACGAAGCCACATCCGGCATCAACCCGTCGTTGATCGAGACGATCAAGGATCGTCTCGCGGTGCTCAACAACAAAGGGCTCACACTGCTGCTCGTCGAACACGACATACGGTTCATCAGCGATCTGTGCACACGGGTGATCGTTCTCAACTACGGGAGGAAACTCGCAGACGGCACACCCGACGAGATCAAGTCAGATGAAAGAGTTCTCGAGGCGTACTTCGGCGACGATGGGAGCACCGATGTGGAGTGACAGCCAGCCTCTCCTCGAGGTACATGAGATACACGCCGGGTACATCGTGGGAGAGGACATCCTGCGGGGTGTCAACCTCGCCGTACACAAGGGCGAGATCGTGTGCGTCATCGGCCCGAACGGCGCAGGAAAGTCGACTGTGTTCAAGGCCATCTACGGGTTCCTCCCGGTTCGCTCCGGACGCGTCCTCTTCGACGACCGCGAGATCACCAACGTACGCCCCCAGGATGCGCTGAGAGCGGGCATCACCATCGTGCCTCAACTCCGCAGCGTCTTCCCCCAGATGACCGTGTACGAGAACCTGGAGCTCGGCATGTACCTCGAACCCGACCACGACCGGGTGCAAGAGCGGATCGACTACGTCCTCGATCTGTTCCCACGTCTCGCCGAGCGGGCGAAGCAAGCCGCAGGCACGATGAGTGGCGGGGAACAGCGGATGCTCGAGATCGGACGTGCCCTCATGTGGGAACCAGATCTCGTACTCATGGATGAGCCCTCTGCAGGCCTGGCACCCGTGATCACGAAGTCGATCTTCGGCGCGATTCGGCGCCTCAATGAAGAGATCGGCCTCACCGTCCTCATGATCGAGCAGAACGCGAAACAGGGCCTCTCGGTGAGCGACCGCGGCTACGTCATCGAACTCGGAAAGGTCACGTTCACGGGCACGGGTGAGGAACTCCTCAACAACCGTGAGGTACGCCAGGCCTTCCTCGGCGGGTAGCAGCCGGCAAGCAAGCCAGGGCCAAGACGCCGGACTCCCGCCTGTGGCCCTTTTCAGACCTAGCGGTGTTCGAGGCGGGTGATCGCCCATGGGGGAAGGACGCCGACCAGGACGGTCACCGGTGCACAGATTCCATCGATGTGATGCCGTAGATCCCGGATTCGTACCATGGCGTCACACCACGAGGAGTTCCATGCTGCAAAGATCCGCAACGCGACACGGACCTGCTACCGCGAGTTCGCAGATCTACAACGTCGACCCGGGCACGAGTCCCGATAGATGGATCGATACGCGATGAGGCTCGTGCTCGACGCCCGCTCTGCGTCGTTCGGCGCACTCATCGACGACGCATCGCTCCTCGGCCCGAAACCACCGATCATGGATGATGCGGTCTCGGCGTATCGCTCGGCGCGCATCGCCAGTAGCGGGTGGATGATCGGACGCTTCCTGTGTCCGACGTCACGCCTCACGGATCTCGCAGCGTCACTGACACGATCGTTGGAAGCCGGTGAGGAACCGTGGGAGATCGGCACGGTGTTCGACGGAGATACCGGTGAGTCCGCATCTGCTGCCCAGGCGTTCCACACAGAGATGCAGCCCGCGGCCACGATCGCAGCTGCCGAGGCCCGTATCACCGGTACGGAGCCCACAGACATCGGTGCTGTCATCGATGCGATCGCCTCGATCCAACCCGAGGTCGTCCCGTTCCTCGAGCTCGATCAGCCCGGCCTCTTCGGCGATCATGCGATGACCATCGCATCCGAGCTCTCCCGACGATCCATGGTCGGTGGAGTCCAGATCGGGTTGGACTCGCCCTTCCAGCAGGCCAACCCGACGGTCGACTCCGTTGCCGCGTTCATCATGGAAGCCACAACGCATCGGCTGCCATTCAGGACCTCCACGGGGATCGAAGCACCCATCCGCCACTACGCCGACGACCTGTGGCACCACGGGTTCATCAACCTCCTGGTCGCTGCAGCAGCTGCAGGTCAGGGCCAGACCTTCGATACGGTTGCCGACATCGTCGCCGAGACCGACCCCGGGGCGTTCTCCATGGGGGCTGCGTTCATATCGTGTAGAGGCGTGTCGATACCGGGCCCCACGATGCGCAGGATCCGGGCGATCGGGTTCATCGCCTTCGGCTCACAGGACTTGGCTTCGACCATCGAGGCACTCCGTGACCTCGGCTTCCTCAGCGACGGAACCTGAGCGCACCCCCATCGCCAACGCTCCTCTCCCATCCCCCCCCTTCATCTTCAATCCGCCGTTCGACGCCACGGATCCCGGCCTCTTTCTCCCGTCCCCCTTCAGCCTCAATCCACGAGGTCGCGTCCGTCTTGAGGCTTCCGATTCTTCCGTCCTCCCTGGAGGGAGGACCGGCGAGTCCTCGAGCCAGGAGGGAGAAAACCCAATGGACACAAGCAACAACTTCGAGTCCCCATCCCCCTGGCTCGTCGCAAGCTCCTCGCCTATCCCCCTTGAAAGGGGGACGGGAGAACGACGCACCTTGCTCCGAAAACGTGCAGGTCCCGACACCGCGAAACCAACACGGTGACTGACGAAACGCCCGACCACCGACACGCAGCTCGTGGATCGAGGCTGAAGGGGGGACGGAAGGACGCGACGGCTTGTATGGAAAAGTGCACCACCCAACACCTCGCAACCCTTGGGGCGACAGCGCTCTACGGGTTTGCCGACACCCATATCGCGGATCCAGGCTGAAGGAGGACGGAGTTGCTGCGAGCCTGAAGACGGATGCATGTCGTGCCGCCCGGGCATGATCACCCAGGGTTGCCACCCCACGGGAACGCATCGCACTACGCTCTCGGTATGGCAACCCTGCGCCTCTTCGCCAACCTGAGGGAATCCGCCGGCACGGATTCCGCGACGTTCGACGCCGCGACGGTCGGCGATCTTCTGTCTCAAGCCTCTGACCGTTTCGGCCCCCAGTTCTCCTCTGGTATCACCGCAGCAAGGGTCTGGGTGAACGGGACCCAGGCCGAAGAGTCAACGGTGATCAGTGCGTCCGATGAAGTGGCACTCATCCCACCGGTTTCCGGAGGTGCCGTGTCTGCCCCGGCACTCAACGTCTCCCCCAACCTCCTTTCCGTGACCCTCGTCATCTCACTGCTTGCGGTGGCGTGGGCGGACCCATCGTGGTTCGCCATCGTTGCAACGGGCACGGTGATCGCTTGGGTGTGGGACGTCTCCGAGACGTCGTCTCGCACCGCGGACGCGTTCGTCCCCTATCCAGCACTGATCGGAACCGTCACAGCCGCCACAGGCGCATATGCATGGGGTTTCGCCGGGTTCGCCGGAGGCATGGCGATCGGGATCATGGTTTCGGTCTCATGGCCCATCTTCGACGGGGCGAGCCGCGATTTTCGTAGAACAGCGGCCACGACCCTCGTATCCGTCGTCGCGAGCGCCGCGAGCGCCGGGCTCATCCTTCTACGTCTCGTCGGCTCGTACGCTGTCGTCGCGTTCCTCCTCGTCATCGTATTCGCACTCGTCGGTGCCTGGGTCGCAGGCGCCTACGGTGCTCAGATCCAGTCGGTCGATGCCAACGTCGGGGCTCTGCTCGGTGCACTCGGTGCCGGACTCATCGCCGGCTTGATCATCAACGAACTGGACATCGCCGCGGGCCTTCTCGGGGGTGTGTCCGCTGCAGCAGGTGTCATCGCTGGGCGGGCACTCGGATCGATGCTGCGCACGGGGAGTGTCCTCCATACCGAGAACGCACCCGGCACCCTCGCGCTCTTCGACGGCGCGATCCTGGCGGGTCCTTTCTTCTGGCTGGCGCTCTGGCTGTTCGGCTAACGATCACGCCGTACGGGAATTCTCGGTGGAGTAGCGATTTCTGCCACTAGCCTGATGGACGATGTTGCTGACGCGCACTCCTCGCTGGCTGCTCCTTCTCCTCACGATCGCCATCATGGCACTCGTGCCGATCGGCGCGTCCGCTCAAACCAAGGCCGATGTCGACGCCGCGGCACGCAACAAGGCCGTTGCAGAGGCCCGCAAGTCGGAGGCGTACAAGCACTACCAGGAAGTGACCGCCCGCCTCGACGACGCTGTCAACCGCTATGAGACCCTCAACGCACAGCGTGAGGAGTTGACCTACCGGATCTCCCGAATGGAGCAGGCTGTCGAGCGATACCAGACGAAGGTGACCGAGCTGAACACTGCGGCCCAGGATCTCGTCATCAGGGCGTACACGTCGGGCCAGTCCGGGATGATCGGTTCGGCGTTCGCTGCAAGCACCATCGAGGAGCTCGTCACATCACGCGCACTCCTGGACCGTGCAGCTGAGATCGAGCTCGCCTCACTCGACAACCTCGACGCCGTCTCCCGCCAGGCAGATCGCAGCGCCTCTGAACTCTCCGTACAACGAGTCGATGTCGCAGCGAGTGAGGATGCCGCTGCCCTCGTCGTCGCCGAGATCGCTGAACTCCAACAGCAGCAACAGGAGATACTCGCTCAGGCGAACGACGACCTCAGAGCCGCCATCGACAAACTCGAACAGGAGATACGGGAGAAGAGGATCGAGGACGAACGGCGAGCGAAGGAGAAAGCTGAGCGGGCACGTGCAGCGAGCAGATCGTCGGGGTCGTCATCATCTTCGACATCGACACCGTCGAGCGGTTCGGCAGCGGGAGCGAGTTCCTCCGCAACGACCGGGTTCATCTGTCCCGTCAAGGGCCGTACGTCGTTCATCGATTCGTGGGGTTATCCACGATCTGGTGGCCGGAAGCACAAGGGTGTCGACATGTTCGCCACACGCAACACGCCCCTGGTGGCCGTTGTCGACGGCAGAGTGAAGCTCAGCTCGAACAGCCTCGGCGGCTGGACCGTTCACCTCTACTCGGACACCGGAACGGTGTACTACTACGCGCATCTCGAGTCCCAGGCCACCGATATCCAATCTGGCCAGCGGGTGTCGAAGGGCACCGTGGTCGGTTACGTCGGCAACTCTGGAAACGCCCGATACACATCCCCACACGTGCACTTCGAGATCCGCCCGGGCGGGAGGGCCGTGAACCCGTACCCGACGGTGCGCCCAGCTTGCTAACTTGTGATTCGCAAGGAGCATGGCATGACACAGCAACGTAGACGTATCGACCTGGTGATGGATCCTTCCTTCACCGAGACACTGGACTCTGTTCCGCTCGAGGAACTTCGCTCGAGGAGAGCCATCCTCGACGAACTCGACACAGAACTGTCCTACTACCGAAGGATCCTTCACGGAAGACTCGACCTCCTCGATTTCGAACTTCGCCGCCGCAACGGCACAGAGACACGGTCACTCATCGAAGCCCTCCCCGAGATCCTGTCCGACACTCCATCAGGGAGGACGTCGAATCCACTCGATATGGAGCGTCCGCTCGAACTCCCTGAACTCGCAGGAGAGGGAAGAAGGCCGGTGGACGCAGCGCTCGCAGACGACTTCCTCGCACACCTCCCCACGCTCGCAGACGACGACCTCGCAGAGATCCGTGAGTCGCTGTCGTCGACCTAAGCGAAGCTCTCCGAACAGCGACGAGCGGTGTACGACGCATACGACCTGATCACCGCCGAGCTGACGAAACGTTACCGGGACGGGTCGGCGAGTCCGGACGAGCTCCTCTCGACGAACTAGCCGATGCGTCTTGCAAGGGTCCGCTCCGGACTCGCAGAATCGTACGACGACGTCGCAGCCGTGGCGATCGATGGTGACGGGACCGTGCTCTTCTCCTCTGGTGCCATCGGACAGCCGATCTTCTACCGCTCGGCGATCAAACCGTTCCAGGCGATCGCTGCTGCCCGTGCCGGTCTCGTTCTCCCCCCTTCCCACCTCGCTGTGTCCTGCGCGAGCCACGGTGGGTACCCGGTTCACCTCGCGATCGTCGACCAGATCCTGTCCGACCATGGTCTCACGAGTGAAGCGCTCCGGACGACTCCTGGACGACCCTTGAGCCACACCGCGGACGTCCTCCAGATACGTCGCGGGAACACGCGCCTCGAACCACGCTTCCACAACTGTTCGGGCAAACACGCTGGCTGGCTCGCCGCGTGTACCGTCGCCGGTTGGGACACCGGGTCCTACCTCGATCTCCATCACCCCATCCAACGATCCGTCCTCGAGGTCATGCAGGAGTACTCAGGGGCCGATGCCCGCCCCGTCGGAGTCGACGGCTGCGGTGCCCCGACACTGCGGGGAACGGTCTCGACCCTCGCGACTGCGTTCTCACGCCTCACCACGGAGTCCGAGGCAGCACCGATCGCAGCAGCAATGGCGACCTACGGCGCGCTGGTCGCAGACAACGTCAGAAGTGATGGGCGCGTCGGTATCACCTGGGGCGGTCCGCAGAAGGTCGGAGCAGAGGGGTCGTTCGCCATGGCGTCGCACGGTATCGCCATCGCCACGAAGTCTCAGTCCGGAACCAGTGAGATGGCGGTCGCTGCCGCGCTCGACGTTGCCCGGCGTATCGGGGTACTCCCAGATGCCATGGCCAGTGCTCTCGATACTGCCATGTCTCCTCCGGTCATCGGTGGCGGTCGAGTGGTGGGCCGCACCGTGGTACTCGAGACACCATGAGCCATCTGAACTGGGATGCGTTCCCCTCCGATCTCGAAGCAGTTGCCCCCCGTGTCGGGCCATTCCCGTACCGCCCGTTCCTCGAGACAGTGTGGAACCATCGTGATGACACCACAGGTGAGCTTCACGTCATCACCGTCGACTCCGGTGCCGCAGCATTCGTCGTCACCGGTAGCCATCTTCAGTTCGCCGGTCGATCGAACCTGGTCGACTATCACTAGCCGCTCGGACCGCAGAGCGCAGAGACGGTCGCAGAAGCATTGTCGACGCTTCCCGTCGAAACGTTTCGGCTGGACTCGCTTCCCGATGAAGCACGTACAGTCGTCGAGTCGGGAGTCGAGATGGCAGGCTACCGATTCTCTACGACCGAGGATGAGGTTTCGGCTGTGCTCGACCTTCCCCACAGCTACGACGCCTGGCTCGCCTCGATCGGAAAGAAGGAACGTCACGAGGTTCGACGCAAACGTCGACGCTTCGAAGCCGAGTTCGGTGAGATCGCAATCGTTCAGCACGGTGCCGAGGCGATCAACATGTTCTGCGCGATGCATCGAACCGCCCAAGGGGACAAGGGCATGTTCATGACCGGGGACATGCAGCGGTACTTCGAGGATCTGCTCGAACACGGTGGGGCGACGATCCACACCCTCGAGTGCGACGGAATCCCCCGTGCGAACGCTTTCGGGTTCGAGACGGACGACGGCTACTTCTACTACAACTCTGCCTACGACCCCGATGCAGCGATGGCTTCTCCCGGGATCGTGCTGCTCGCAGCGTTGATCGAAGCTCAGATCGCCCGGGGGGCAACGGTGTTCGACTTCCTCAAGGGGGACGAGCGGTACAAGTTCAAGCACGGCGCCCAGCCAAGGCAACTCTTCGTGGTGGAGGGATCGCTCCGATGATCTCCCACGTTGCCTACATTGCAATGCATACGTCGCCGCTGATCCAGCCGGGCACCGGCAACGCCGGCGGCATGAACGTGTACCTGGACCGCCTGTCGCGCACGATGGCCGAGCGTGATGTTCATGTCACGGTCTTCACACGACGAACCGATACCCACACCCCATCGGAAGCCGACGTCCTTCCCGGGTACCGGGTCGTTCAGATCGAGGCCGGACCGCCCGAGCGACTGTCGGTCGGTGAGATGCAACCCTTCGCCGCCGAGTTCGCAGACGGTGTGGAGAAATGGATCAGATCCGAGGGCATCGTCTTCGATCTCGTGCACAGCCACTACTGGTTGTCGGGCCGCTGCGGGGTGAGACTCAAGGATGCCCTCGGTCTCCCCCTCGCCAACTCGTTCCATACGTTGGGGAAGGTCAAAGATGCTGCCCGTCATCGAGATGAAGCCCCGTCGAGCAACGACCGCCTCGTGACCGAGCAGGAGGTCATCTCGCGGAGCGACTGCGTGATCGCCTCCACCCCGTACGAGTTCGAAGACCTCCTAGAACACTACGGCGCATCACCCGAGCGACTCTGTGTCTCCCCACCGGGGGTCGATCACGACGTATTCAACCCGGGCGACCAGGAACGGGCTCGAGAGCGCCTCGGGTTCGGTGACGAGCGCATCATCTTGTTCGTTGGGAGGATCCAAGCGCACAAGGGAACCGACGTAGCGGTACAGGCCCTCGGCCATCTGCCCGAGCGACTCTCGGACGGATCGGGACCCACTGTGCTGCACATCATCGGCGGCGCCAGCGGTCCGGACGGCAGCAGTGAGCTGACACGGTGTAAGGAGACGACGAAGCATCTCGGGCTCGAGGACCGTATCCGGTTCTTCGATCCGGTTCCTCATCGCGTGCTTGCAGACCACTATCGAGCGGCCGACGTTGTCGTCGTCCCCTCGCGAAGCGAGTCGTTCGGACTCGTTGCGGCAGAGGCCCAGGCCTGCGGGACGCCCGTCGTTGCTGCGAACACGGGTGGCTTGCCCTACGTCATCGACGTTGCCGAATCCGGGCTGCTCGTCGACAACCATGATCCTGCCGCGTTCGCCACTGCCATCGGAGCGATCCTGGAGCACCCCTCTTTCGCCCGTCGGCTGTCACTGTCTGCAGTGTCGTTCTCTCAGCGGTTCTCGTGGGAGTCCACAGCCACGCGCCTGCTCGAGCTCTACGAGGGCATCACCGCCTGACCGCGAAAACGTTCCTCATGGAAGTTTCGCACAGGGCGTTGTGCACAACCTCCTGTGGATAGCTGTGGGTATGTGGACAACCCGTCGCTCCGTAGCCTGATCGGTGTCAGTTGACCGCGACTGTGTAGGCATTCACGAAGGACATCGCGAAATCGTGACGTATCGGCCGTGTTGAATCACACCGAATGGTCACCTACATTGCGTCATGAGAGGCCCGATGTGCCGATACAGAGAACCTCGTTCGGGGAAGTGCGGGGCCATCTGTCGAGGTTCGTCGGGCCTTTCGCTATCAGATCTGGCTCGAAGGGCGTAGAAGATCAGCGGATAGGTGGAATCGGTCGCTGGGTCGACAGTTCACAGTTCGCAGCCGGAAACCCCAGCCATTCCTGAATGCTCGGATTCCTCCGGTGAACGGTGAACGGCTGTTCCCTTTCCGCGCACCTGTGTACTACGCGACACGCACTACATACCCTCTCGTCATGCCTTCCATCATCGGTCTCGGGTTGCCCATCGACTGGACGGCGTTCGGATGGAGTACATCTCCTCGCTTCGGGAACGTCACCTGCACCACCGGTGACCCCGTGTGGTCGTGGGAGCCTGCAGCACCTGCGTTCGGCATCAACGTCTTCGACCCACCCGAAGGTGTAGCGGTCGAATCGTTCCTCGTCGACCACGTCGTGCTCCTCGTTCCCAGCCTCGACGCGGCGATCGCCACGATCGAGCGAACCGGTGCACACCCGCGTTTGCGCATGAGCGTGAAGGGACGCCCGGCAGCGTTCTTCCGCGTCGGCCCCGTCCTCGAGGTCATCGAGTCCCCGGTCCGCGACGCCTCCATCTTCGGGATCGCTCTCGCGACCGACAAGTCCCTCGAGGCCCTGTCTCTCGAATGGAAGGCTCTCGGCCTTTCGATCGGCCAGATCACGGCTGCCGTCCAACCGGGCCGCCGCATCATGGCCGTCCACGACCTCGATGCCGGCCTCGCCGTGATGTCAAGCGACAGAGCCATGAGCGGCGGGGAGAAGATCCCCTGATGCACTGATCGGTGGACGGACTGACGGTTCACAGATCACAGATCACAGTCGGAAACCAGGGCAGATTCCGATGCTCAGGTTCTTCCGGTAAACGGTGAACGGAGAACGGAGAACGTACGCTCCCTCTCACACACCGAAGATGAGTTCTCGCAGACGAACAC
>JAJRYI010000152.1 GCA_024275815.1 Actinomycetes bacterium
AACGCGCTCGCGTACCTATCGCGCTCGGCGGGGTCGAACCCTTCGAGTGTCGTGATCTCCTTGCCCTCGGCCTTGTCTAGGGACACGAGGCAACTCGCCATGGCCTTCCCACCGACTATCACGGTGCATGCACCGCACTGGCCCGACGGGGAACAGCCATCCTTGGCGCTTGTGATACCCAACCCATCGCGCAGAGCCGAGAGAAGATGAGGGTGGTCTTCTCCAACCTCGACCGGTACGCCGTTGACCAGGAACGACGTCATGGAACTCGACGCTCGTGTGGTTTGCTGATGAGACCGAAGTGTTGGGACTGGTGGTACCGATCGAAGTCGAACAGCGTGTTCTTGTAGAAGTCGCAGTAGTCGAGATCGATCGTTGCGATCGCGATCTCATCCCCCGTCGTGATGCACTGGGCCTTGATCTGGCCCGACGGTGCGATGATCACCGATTGGGCGAGCGAGTCGACCCCTTCTTCGATACCACCCTTGGCGACACCGACGACGTACGTGCCGTTCTGATAGGCGCCGGACTGCATGACGAGGTGGTTGTGGAACCCTGCAAGGGCGTTCTGCTGTGGATCGGGGCTGTAGTGCAGCGGCGTGTTGTACCCGATCAGGATCAACTCGACACCCTGGAGTCCCATGACCCGGTACGTCTCTGACCAGCGTCGGTCGTTACAGATCGCCATCCCGACAACACCCTCGAAGGCGTTCCACACCTGATACCCGTCCGGTCCAGGTTCGAAGTAGTACCGCTCCAGGTGCTGGAACGGCCTGTCCGGCTCGTTGTGCTCGTGCCCGGGTACGTGCAGCTTGCGGTACTTACCGACCACAGTGCCGTCTCGTTCGACGAGGATCTGCGTGTTGTATCTGTGCTTGGCCCCATCATCGTCGTAGTGGAGTTCTGCGTACCCGAGGCAGAATCCAACGCCGAGTTCACGGGCCCGATCGAAGAGACGCCCCGTCTCAGGGCCGGGCATCTCGGATTCGTACCACTCGTCGATCGCGGCCTCGTCGTCGAGGAACCAACGCGGGAAGAACGTCGTGAGTGTGAGCTCCGGGAACACGACGAGGTCACATCCTCGGCTCGCCCCTTCGTCGAGCAACGCGATGAGCCGTTCGACCACCTCCGAGCGCGTCTCGGTACGGGCGATAGGCCCCATCTGCGCAGCTCCAACGGTGATCTTTCTCGACAAATCCGCTCTCCTCGTCTCAGGAACGACCCCATCGGCATCCCTGCGGACGGTCTCCGAATCCGATTGTCGCCCATCCTTTAACATTTTGTCAAATCTGAAGGTCGCGACCTGCGTCGAAACCTGTTTCTGGTTCCCTACTCAAGCTAATGGCAGCACCGACCGATTCAATCGGATGGGGACAATATCGATCAAGGATCTGCTGCGGTTCGTCCACCTTGCGGGGACAGAACGATCCAGCGCGAAGGTCTTTGCAGAGATGAGTCGATTCATCTGCGAATCGTTGAACACCCACCGGGTGACCGTGTGCGTCGCTGAGGAGGGGGTGTTCGTTCCGCTCGTC
>JAJRYI010000153.1 GCA_024275815.1 Actinomycetes bacterium
TCCAACCACGTCTGAATCTCACCGACGACGGTGGCGACGTGTCCCGCCCCTTCGCGCAGGAGCGCGGATGCCATCATGACGGCGTCGGCACCGACGAGGAGCGCTTTGAGCGCATCCCCACCCGTATGCACTCCGGAAGTGATCGCCAGGTCGGCATCCACCTGGTCGCGGACGATCCCAATCCATCGCAGCGGAAGGAGCATCGCAGATCGAGGCGACAGGATCACGCGCGTCGCCATCTGGAGCGTGTCGAGGTCGATATCGGGCTGGAAGAACCGGTTGAACATCACGAGGGCATCGGCACCCGCGTCAACGAGACGTCTCGCCATGTTCGGCGTCGAGGAGAAGTACGGACCGATCTTCACCGCAAGGGGTATCGAAACATCTGCCCGCACCGCTTCGACAAGTTCGAGGTACCGATGCTCCACGTCTGCTCCGGTAGCCTCCGGATCGGTCGTGATCAGGTACACATTGAGCTCGAGGGCATCCGCCCCGGAGTCCTCCATCCTGGCCGCGTAGTGCGTCCAGCCACCCCTGGTCGTTCCGTTGAGTGACGCTATCACCGGCACGTCGAGTGCTTCCTTGGCATGCACGATGTGGCGAAGATACGCCTCGGTGGTCGTCGCGTAGTCGTCGAACTCGGGAAGGTACCCAGAGAGGGCTTCTGCGTGAGACCCGGACGCGAACTCGGCGAGCCGCTGCATCTCCATGGCCTCGTGTTCGATCTGCTCCTCGAACACAGAAGGCAGGACAACGGCGGCGACACCGGCGGCCTGAAGCGCCTCGAGGGACTCGATGGTGTCGGTCATCGGTGAGGACGAAGCCACGATCGGGTTGCGCAACCTGAAACCGAGGTAGGTGGTCGAGAGATCCGCGGTCATTCGCCGTCCTCCTCGTCTGCATGCGAACGATCGATGTGCGTGAACTCCTCGTAGAGCTCCCAACGATCGTCGATGTCCTGCTGGGCCTGTTCCATCAACCCGACGTGGTGAACCGGGTTGACTCGAGAGAGCACGGCGTATCGTGCCTCCTTCGTCGCGATGTCTGCGAAGCGCTTCGACGGCTTGCGGCTGTCGAGCCGGAACGGGTGCTTGCCTTGCTCGACGACCCGCGGGTCGTACCGGTACAAAGGCCAGTACCCGGTGTCAACCAGATCCTTCTGATGGCTCATCGAGGTGGCCATGTCGATTCCGTGGGCGATACACGTCGAGTAGGCGATGACGATCGAGGGCCCCGGATAGGCCTCTGCCTCGGCGATGGCCTTGACGGCCTGAGTGTTGTTCGCCCCGAGGGCGATCTGAGCTACGTACACGTTGCCGTAGGACATGGCGATCTGTCCGAGGTCCTTCTTCGCCGTCGCTTTGCCCCCTGCAGCTAACTTCGCCACCGCCGCCCTCGGTGTGGCCTTGGACGCCTGGCCGCCCGTGTTGGAGTACACCTCGGTGTCGAGTACGAGGATGTTGATGTCTTCCCCGGAAGCGAGCGCATGGTCGAGGCCGCCGAACCCGATGTCGTACGCCCAGCCATCCCCTCCCATGATCCAAACACTCTTGCGTACGAGGGCACCAGAGACGACCTCCAGGCGCCTGGCCACCTCGAGATCGACTCCGACGAGCTTGTCGGTGAGCTCCTCGACGCGTGCACGCTGGGCAGCGATCCCCGCTTCGTCACTCTGGTCTGCTGTGAGGATCTGCTCGACGAACGCCGAGCCGAGATGATCTGTGAGTTCCTCCACGAGCCGGCGCGCTTCGTCGGTCTCGATGTTGAGGGCCTTGCGCATACCGAGGCCGAACTCTGCGTTGTCCTCGAACAGGGAGTTCGCCCACGCGGGGCCA
>JAJRYI010000154.1 GCA_024275815.1 Actinomycetes bacterium
AGAGCGGAGAGCACCGCGTTGCCATCGAGGTTCATCACCTTGACTCCCGTCGATGGACGCTTCTGACGTGAGATCGACTTCGCCTCAGCGCGCATGACGATCCCATCGGACGACGTCACGACGATCTCGTCACCGGGTGAAACAGCCCTCGCCGCTGTGACCGGACCGCGCACTCTCGTGATCTTCATCGCGATCACCCCAACACCGCCGCGCTTCTGTACCCGGAACTCATCCATCTTGACCCGTTTGCCGTAGCCACCTTCGGTGAGGATGAGCACCTCTTCGGCCTCGTCGGCGACCGCTGCTGAGACGACTTCGTCCCCCTCCCGCAACCGTATTCCGCGAACGCCCTGAGAGGCTCGGCCTGTCGGACGAACATCCTTCTCCGAGAAGCGGATTCCCAGGCCGTTCTTCGTGAACATCATCAGGTCGGACTCGCCGTTCGTCTGGCGCACGGCGACCACTTCGTCGTTGTCGAGGAGGTTAATCGCAACGAGCACCTGGTTCCTGGAGTCGTAATCCGAGAACTTCGACTTCTTGACGAGGCCGTTCTTCGTGAACATCACGAGGTACCTATTCGTCTCGTAATCCCTCGTATCTATGACCGCCTCGATCGCCTCGTCGGACTCGAGCGGTAGGACCGACTGTATGAGAACACCCTTGGCCGTTCGGTCCTTTCTGGGAATCTCGTGGGCACGAACCCGATAGACCTTGCCGCGGTTGGTGAAGAACAGCAGATACGCATGCGCCGTGGTATGCAGCAGATGCACGATCACGTCGTCGTCCCGTACGGAGGCTCCCTTGATGCCTCGACCACCGCGGGCCTGTGTCCGGTAGGCCTTCGAGAGTACGGATTTGACGTACCCGGCCATGGACACGCTCACCACGAGCTCCTCATCAGCGATCAGGTCCTCGAGGGACATCTCCCCGGTATCGGGGATGATCCGGCTGCGGCGGTTGTCCGCGAACTTGTCCCGGATCTCGGTCATCTCTTCACCGATGAGCGCTCGGCGCATCGCCTCGTCGGCGAGCAGGCTCTCGAGGTACTCGATCGTTGCCTGGAGACCGGCGAGTTCGTCACGCAGCTTGTTCGTCTCGAGTGCTGTGAGTCTTCTCAGCGGCATGTCGAGGATGTGGTTCGCCTGAATCTCAGACAGCGAGAAGCGCTCCATGAGAGAGGTTCTCGCCTCGTCGACGTTCGCCGAAGAGCGAATGATCTTCACGACCTCATCGATGTTGTCGAGGGCTATCAGGAGTCCGCGAACGATGTGTGCCCTCGCCTCGGCCTTGGCGAGACGGAAGCGTGAGCGGCGCTCGATGACCTCGAGCTGATGGTCGATGTAGTGGTGCACCAGTTGGGCGAGGTTCAGCGTCCTCGGGACTCCATCGACCAGTGCGACGTTGTTGACCGCGAACGTGTCTTCGAGCTGTGTGTGCTTGAACAGCATGTTCAAGACGACCTGGGGGTTCGCATCTCTCTTCAGCTCGATGACGAGCCTCGTTCCCTGCCGATCGGTCTCGTCACGCACGTCCGAGATACCCGTCAGTACCTTCGAGTTCACGAGCTCCGCGATCTTGGAGGTGATCCGGTCGCGGGACACCTGGTACGGAATCTCCGACACGATGATGGCGATCCTGCCCTTGCGGATCTCGACGACGTCGGTCACGGACCGCATCCGGATAGAGCCGCGTCCCGTCATCAGGGCATCGTGCACCCCTTTGTTGCCGAGGATGTAGGCCCCCGTCGGGAAGTCCGGACCTTTGACGAACTCCATGAGATCGTTGACCGTCGCCTCGGAGTGATCGAGTGCGTAGAGAACCGCATCGATCACCTCGCCGAGGTTGTGTGGAGCCATGTTCGTCGCCATACCCACGGCGATACCCGTCGAACCGTTGACCAGTAGGTTCGGGAAACGCGACGGCAACGCTGTTGGTTCCTCACGCTCACCCGAGTAGTTGTCACGGAAGTCGACGGTGTCCTCATCGATCCCGTCGAGCATGTGTGCGGCGAGTTTCGCGAGGCGAGCCTCGGTGTATCTCATCGCGGCGGGTGGATCGTCGACCGTCCCGAAGTTGCCCTGTGGGTCGACGAGCGGGTGGCGTGAAGCGAAGTCCTGGCCGAGACGAACCAACGAGTCGTACACGGCCTCAGGGGCGTGGGGGTGGAACCAGCCCACGACGTCACCCACGACACGGGAGCACTTCCGATACGGGGTTCCCGGACGGATCCCGCTGTCCCACATCGAGTAGAGCACCCTGCGATGGACCGGCTTCAACCCGTCCCGGACGTCGGGGAGTGCACGCGACACGATGACGGACATGGCGTACTCGAGGAACGAGTCACGCATCT
>JAJRYI010000155.1 GCA_024275815.1 Actinomycetes bacterium
CCTCGGTCGCAGCGAGCGAGAACACGTTGTTGCGTGTCAGATGGAGTCGGGAACTCATGGCAGAGAAAGCCTCGGCGAACTCACCATCTTCGGTGACGATGAGCGTGTCGGCTACCCCGGCGAGACCGAACGTCTTGATCGGGCCGCAGAGAGCGACCCAACGCACATCCGTCCCGGCTGCGGCCACAGCGAACGGGGTGAAAACCGAATCCCCCAGCATGATGTCGCCGTGGATCTCGTCGGAGACGATGAAAACGTCGTGGGTGGAGCAGATCTCGGCGACCGCGGACAGCTCACTGCCCGTCCATACCCGTCCGACGGGGTTGTGCGGGTTGCACAGGATCATCGCGGTCGTGTCGGGCCGGGCGGCGAGAGCTTCGAGGCCCTCGAGATCCATCGTGTAGCGCCCTGCTTCGAGCATCAACGAGTTGCGGGCGACCTTGCGGTGAGCGCGAGCGACCAGAGGCTTGAAGTCGGTGAACACGGGGGGTTGGAGGATCACGGCGTCACCCGGATCGGTGACGAGTTCGAGAGCCGAACCGATCGACGTTCCAAGCGATGGACTCACGAGGATCGAAAAATCACCCGGGTCCCATCCGTGGCGACGCTTCGACCAGGCCCGGAACGCCTCCATGCCAGACCCGGGTCGAACCTCGTAGCCGTACCAGCCGAGCTTGGCGCGGGAAGTCAGTGCCGCTTGGACTGCAGGATCCAGTGGCAGGTACGGCTCTGCGATCCACAAGGGGAGCAACCCCTGCCCGCCGCCGAAGAGTCGTTCGAGGGATGCGGGATCGTTGGCCTGGGCGTGCTTGGATGTTCCCGGAATGGGGAAGTCGGTCACGGGCGGGTCACCTCATCGATCTTCGGTAGGCCGTCCCTGGCGTAGAAGCGACGGCGAGCCCAGAGGGCGACGTAGACGAGGCCGATCAGCACAGGGACTTCGATGAGTGGTCCAACGACGGTTGCGAGCGCCTCTCCCGACGCGATCCCGAACACACCGATCGCAACGGCGATAGCGAGTTCGAAGTTGTTGCCTGCTGCGGTGAAGGACAGTGCCGTGTTCTCGGCGTAGCTGAAATGCATGCGGTACCCGATGAGGAACGAGAAGCCCCACATGATCGCGAAGTACGCCACCAGGGGGACAGCGATGCGTACGACGTCGAAGGGCAGCGCGGTGATCTTGTCCCCCTGGAGGGAGAACATGACGACGATCGTAAAGAGCAGTCCGTAGAGCGCGAACGGGGAGACCCTCGGGATGAACTCCGTCTCGTACCACGTCACCCCCTTGGCGCGTACACCCCACAGCCGGGTCAGGAATCCGGCAAGCAGGGGAATGCCGAGGAAGACGAGCACCGTCTTTGCGATCTCCCACGTGGAGATATCGAGGGTGGTCCCGTCGCTGAGGCCGAGCCATTGGGGGAGGGCCTGGAGATAGAACCAGCCGAGAAGGGCGTACGCGAACACCTGGAACAGGGAGTTCAACGCGACGAGCACCGCGGCGACCTCACCGCTTCCGCACGCTAGGTCGTTCCAGATGAGGACCATCGCGATGCACCG